>SLOG01000345.1 GCA_007132635.1 Limnochordia bacterium | reverse complement strand
CAAGCAGCGGATATTGCCATGATCAGTGCGGTGTTTCACAGTCGGGGGATACACGGAGCGTTGACCATACGGCGAGTGGAGGAGGATTAGCGTGGCAAAGTATAAAGTAACGATTGACGACCGAGTCTACGAGGTGATTGTAGAGCCATTAGAAGAGGATGAAGCGGTATCCGCTAAGGAAACGCCGTCAGCAGGTACGTCGCCTAAGCGAAAGACAGCTGTCGAGGGGCACAAAGTGACAGCTCCCTTGTCTGGAACCATTGTCTCGACCAAGGTCAAGGTAGGCGACCAAGTGGAAGAAGGGGATGTCCTGCTGACTTTGGAGGCGTTAAAGCTGGAAAACGAGATCTCAGCACCGGTTGCCGGTAAGGTCGTGGACATTGCCGCTGAAGGTGATTCCGTTGAGACTGGTGAGACGATCGCTGTGATTGAGTAGGGGGCTGTCAGTATGTGGGGTGAAATGCTGAACGTTTTGTGGGACAGCACTGGTTTCAATGCCGTAAACTGGCAGGACCTAGTGATGTTTTGTGCTGCGTTCTTTCTGCTTTATCTAGCCATCCGAAAAAACTACGAACCATTGCTTTTGGTCCCCATTGCCTTCGGAATGATGATGGCCAATTTCCCGGCCTCGGGGATAATGGATGAAGGCGGCTTGCTTTACATACTTTACCAGGGTATCCATACGGGCTTGTATCCACCGCTTATCTTCCTTGGTGTCGGGGCCATGACGGATTTCGGCCCGCTGATTGCCAATCCTCGGAACTTGCTCTTAGGAGCCGCTGCACAGGTGGGCATATTCGCTACTTTTCTTGGGGCCTACGCACTGGACTTTTCCCTTCCTCAGAGCGCGTCAATTGCCATCATCGGCGGGGCGGACGGCCCTACCGCGATTTTCCTCGCTTCTCGCCTAAGCCCGGAAGTTCTGGCACCGGTTGCTATCGCTGCCTATGCATATATGGCTTTGGTCCCAATCATCCAACCTAAGATCATGTATGCTTTGACCACAAAATCAGAGCGCCGGATTCGCATGAGTCAGCTGCGAGACGTGTCCAAACTCGAAAAAATCCTCTTTCCTATCGTCGTCACACTTTTTGGAGCGCTGTTGATTCCGACCTCACTGCCCCTTCTGGGTATGCTCATGTTTGGAAATCTCCTGCGGGAGTGCGGTGTGACGGGAAAACTCGCCAAGACTGCCCAAAATGAAATCGTAAACATCGTTACAGTCTTTTTGGGTTTGACTGTGGGGGCGACAGCCGACGCAGCGACGTTTCTTACCCTCCAAACGATCACAATTCTCCTCTTAGGAGTGGCGGCTTTTGCCGCCGGTACTGCTAGCGGTGTCCTATTTGGGAAGTTGGCTACGGCTTTGTCCGGGGGTCGGGTGAATCCGCTGATCGGCGCGGCCGGAGTTTCGGCTGTACCAATGGCCGCGAGAGTTGTGCAGAAAGTAGGACAGGAAGCCGATCCGGGCAATCACCTGTTGATGCATGCCATGGGCCCGAATGTGGCCGGGGTGATCGGGTCTGCTATCGCCGCTGGGCTGTTTTTAGCACTGTTAGGAGGCTGAGGCTTTGATAGAGAAGCGAGTAGGGATTACCGAGACGTTGTTTCGCGACGCGCATCAATCGCTTTTGGCAACACGGCTGAAGTTGGAGGATATGCTAGAGATCACGGAGCGTATTGACCGTGCTGGGTTTCACTCCTTAGAGGTATGGGGTGGGGCTACCTTCGACAGCTGCCTTCGTTACTTAAACGAGGACCCATGGGAGCGTCTCCGGGTCTTGCGGAAACGGCTTCCCAAGACCAAACTGCAGATGCTCTTACGAGGGCAAAACCTTTTGGGGTATCACCAGTATCCCGATGATGTAGTTGATGCCTTTATCGAGAAGTCTATAGAGAACGGAATTGACATCATTCGGGTTTTTGACGCTCTTAACGATACCCGGAATCTTGAGCGATCCATTCAAGCGACCAAGCGAGCAGGAGGCCACTGTCAGGCAGCGCTGGTGTACACTGTGAGTCCCATTCACAATGTGGAGGGGTACCTAAGCCTGGCAAAGGAACTGGCTCAGTTGGGAGCGGACTCTATTTGTATCAAAGATATGGCCGGTCTGCTGCGACCCGCCCAAGTGGGGCCCTTGGTTTCTGGACTCAAGGACGCAGTCGACCTACCGATACAGCTGCACTCTCATTATACTAGTGGGTTGGCTTCTATGACCTATTGGGCAGGAGTCAAAGCCGGTGTTGACGTCATCGACACGGCCCTGTCGCCGCTGGCTCTCGGAACATCGCAGCCCCCCACGGAGTCCCTCGTAGCAGCTCTTGAGGACACTCCATACGACAGCGGCATTGATCTGGCGCTTCTTAATGAGGCGAACAAAGTCATGCAGCGAATCCTCGAGTCCTATAAGCGACCTATGATCAAGGTCGATACGGAAGTGTTGGTTAGCCAAATTCCAGGGGGCATGCTGTCCAATCTGCGAGCTCAACTGGAGCAGCAGAAGATGGGGGATCGCTACGACGAGATTGTGGCAGAAGTACCGCGGGTTCGCCGTGAGCTTGGGTATCCGCCGTTAGTGACTCCGATGAGTCAAATCGTAGGTGTACAGGCGCTCTTTAACGTCATCACTGGGAGTCGCTACAGTATCAAGTCTAAGGAAATGAAGGACTATGTGAAGGGTCTCTACGGTAGGCCCCCTGGTGAAATTGATGAGGAGGTGCGACGACAGGTCATTGATGGCGAACCGATGACGAGTCGGCCGGCTGATTCCTTGGAACCGCTTATGGGCAAAGGTAGGGCTGAGGTCGAGGAGTTTATTCAGCAGGAAGAGGACGTCCTCACATACATTCTCTTCCCTGAGATCGCAAAGAAATTTTTGGCTAAGCGTCACGATAGCTAAACTGGGCAGATAGCAACACCTAGCCAGTAGCGCTTTCCAGGGCGCGGTTTTTCGATGGTGGTGTCGACCTGGTGGTAGAATATTGCGTTTGGGAAATGGCGTCGAATCAATGAGTGAAACTCTGCGATGGTCAATTGCCAAGCGTGGTAGGCATCACCGCAAGGTTGATATCGTCCCCGACCGAAAGGGGTCGATAGGATGACCGTTCCATTAGGTGCGCAGCAGTGCCGCAGGTTTTCCAGGAACCGGTCTTCTTCGCGAAAGTGTTCTAGAGTCTCGAAGCTCACTATTGTGTTGAAGGTGCCTAATGACTGCATGAAACATGCATCCAAAGCATCTCCAACGAGGAACTCCACCTTGGGATCAGGGTAGTGCCAGCGAGCATAGTTGACTGTCTCATAGGCGATGTCAACGCCTACTATGTAGTCGATTTGTTTTTCGCTGTGGTTGAAAAGGAGCTGTGTACCGTAACCGGCCCCGCAGGCACAGTCGAGAATTCGGCCTTGTGCCCACTGCGCGGCGAATTGGTACCGCGCGATGTGTTCGCGCAGCATGCCGTTGCTGGGGCGCATGGCTTTAGGGATGATGCGTTCCCCCGTGTAACGCATTAGGATTTCACCTCGTTTCGCTAGGAGATCTGGAGGTGTTAAGGATTTGAAGGTTATCGCACATCGGGGGTTTTCTAGTCGAGCCCCCGAAAATACGATGGCGGCCTTTCGTGAAGCACTTGAGTTCGGGGTTGATGGGTTAGAGTTTGATGTACATTTGACTAAAGATGGACAACTTGTCATCTGCCACGATGCTTCGATCGATCGGACGACTGACGGCAACGGTCTGATTGCCGCACAAACGCTGCGTGAGCTGCAGCAGTTTGATGCGGGCAGGTGGTTTGCGCCTCATTTTCAAGGGGAGAGAATCCCGGCAGCGCGTGAGTTGTTTGCTTTAGTAAAGGGAAGCACTTGTCTTTTAAATGTGGAGATCAAGCATGATACAGCCCGGAGCGCCCCGGTCGAGGAAGCTGTTGTCAGTGGTCTGCAGGAGTTTGGCCTTGTGGACCAGGCTATCGTCTCGTCGTTCGATCACTATCGGCTCCACCGCATTCGTCAGCTCGAACCCCGTGTGCGAACAGCTCCCTTGTACACGGCTGCTCTTTTCAAGCCGTGGCAGTATGCTAAGACGCTCGGGGCTGCGGCTGTGCATCCATACTTCAGGACCGTGACCAAAGACATTGTCTCTGGCTGTCATGACTCTGGGATACTCATCCATCCTTACACAGTGAATGAGCCCGAGGCCCTCTCGGCTATGAGAGGGCTTGGAGTGGATGCTGTTATCACAGATTACCCGGAACGCGTCGGTAAGACGATCTGAATGGTGAAGCGAGGGAAGCCTCTTTTAGTAGGAGTCTTCCCGCTCCGCGTTCTCTACATCAGGTGTCCCAAAAAGATGTGTGCCATGCCAAAATAAATCAGCAGGCCTGTCACGTCTTTGAGAGTCGTGATAATTGGATCGGCACCTGCTGCTTGGTCCAACCCCATCTTCGTCAAGGTAAAAGGAACAACAAAACCCACGACCGTAGCCGTCGTGATAGTGAAGAATAGGGAGAGGCCGACAACTAGTCCAATTTGCCAACTTCCCTGCCAGATGAGTCCGAAGAGGCCGCCGCCTGTACCCAGAAATAGCCCCATGGCTGCGCCAACCTTGGTTTCACGCAGAACCTGAGTGAGGAATTGGTCTATGCTGATATGCCCCAATAGGAGCCCTCGGGTGAAAATGGTGGAGGATTGAGTGCCGACATTTCCCCCCATGTCCATGATGACTGGGATGAAGAAAGCTAGTATAACGATTGCTGCCAGTGCTTCCTCAAAGGCTCCGATGACGCCGCCAGCCAACATGCCACCAAAAAGCGTGATGACTAGATAGGGCAGTCGCGCTCGCAGTGCCTGGAAAACACTTCCTTTTATAAGGTCGAAACTGCGAGTGACGTCGCGGCTTTTGATGTCGCCCAAACCGGCTTTCACATAGATGTCTTCTGTTGCTTCCTCTTCCAGGATGTCCATGGCATCGTCGACCGTGACAATACCAACTAAGCGGTGTTCTCTGTCAACGACAGGCAGAGCCAAAAAGTCGTGTTCCTGGATGCGTTTCGCTACAAGCTCTTGGTCTTCCAAAGTGTCACAGACGACGATATCTGTTGCCATGATACTGCTCACCAAGGCGTCCGGCGAAGCGACGATTAGGTCGCGCAGCGAGACAACCCCTTCTAGATGGCGAGTGTTATCCACGACATAACAGTAGTAGATCGTTTCCTTGCTCGGACTAACTTCTCGCAGCTTGTCCAAGGCTGCTTGCACTGTCATGTCAGCACGCAGGGACACATATTCTGGTGTCATAATTCGACCAGCAGTGTCTGCTGGATAGCCCATCAGAAGCCCAAGGTACTTCCTTTCTTCTGGCGATAGACGCGCTATTAGTCGGTTTGCCACCTTGGCGGGGAGTTCGTCCACGAGTTCAGCTTGGTCATCGGGATCTAAGTTGCTAAAGAGCTCAATGGCTCTTTCTTCTTGAAAACTGCTGAGAAGCACCTGCTGCTCGTCGACGTTCAGTTGTTCAAACACATCAATGGCTTTGTCTTTTGACAGCAACCGAAAGACGGGACCCTGCTCCACTATGGGCAGCACGCGGATTAT
>SLOG01000449.1 GCA_007132635.1 Limnochordia bacterium | reverse complement strand
CGATGCCTTTGCAGCAGTGATAGGCCCAGCCGGCGAACAACTCATCCGGTATGCCTCCGTCGTCAGCGACTACGGCCACCAAGCGGCCCGCGGCGGCATGGGTGCTGTTATGGGTTCTAAGAACTTGAAGGCGCTGGTGCTGGTGGGCGGCGAAGTGCCTCCCCCGGCTGACGCCTCGTTCTTGGCTGGGATCTCTAGGGTTTTCTCGGAGAGGATCCAGCAGAATGAATTGTCTAAGTGGCAGCTAGACCCGCCTGGTTTTGCCTGCTGGGTTCACACCCACGGCCTTGATGCCGCTTTGTGTGTCAACAATTTCCAAACGGCGGTGTTCACTGGCTCTGATGCCTACAGACCGGCAGCGTTTATGCAGTACTACCGGGGAGCCAAACCCTGTCCAAATTGTGCCAACGACTGCATCAAAGTTTTCTCGCAGTCAGAAGAATCCGGCGTTGGGGCGGGAAGCATGCATCAGGAAGTGACAGGCGCGCTTGGGCCGAATGTAGGCCTGGGTGTATTGGAGACGATTATTGAGGCAAATCTGTACTGCAACCAAATGGGGTTGGATCCAAACTCCTTGGGGTTTGTTGTGTCGTTTGCTTTGGAATGTGCAGAGAAAGGCATTATCGATCCGAACCTGCACGGCGTTCAGCTGCAGTTTGGCAGCTCGGAGGCCGTCAAGGGTCTCATCGGTGCCATCGTCAGTAGGGAGGGAATCGGAGATATTTTGGCGGAAGGGGTGAAGCGAGCTTCTGAACACTGGGGAGGGGAAGCTCGGTCCCTGGCCATGCATGTTAAAGGCTGCGAATTGGTACCCTTTGAACCACGCAGTCAGACAAATTTGGCCCTCGGGTATGCGGTGTCTCCGACTGGCCCCCGCTACGAGATCTGCGAGCATGATTGGGATTTTGACACGGAGTTCGGTTGGGAGCATTCGCTGGATTACACTCGAACGCTAGGCATTCTCGAGAGAATACCCATGGGCTACTTGGGTCCGGACAAAGTGCGGAACTTCCGGGCTCTAAACAATCTGTGGTCTGCGTTGGACGCTCTGGGTATCTGTATCTTCTCGGCTGCGCCGACGAGAGTTCTCAGCCTTGGAGACACTGCTGACATCATCGCTGGTGTCACTGGCTGGGAAACCTCAGACTACGAGGTCATGCGGTGGGGTGAACGGCGCAATCATCTGCTGCGAGTCTACAATCTGAGGGAGGGTCTCACGGCTGCTGATGACACGCTGCCAGAGCGTTTGTTCTCCGAGCCGATCGATGCTGGCCGCCAGCAGGGGGCGGTCTTGGATCGCGAGAAATTTGCTGCCGCAGTGAGAACCTACTACGAGATGATGGGTTGGGATGAACACGGGAAGCCCCGCTCTGGTGTCCTTTTTGACCATGGTTTAGAGTGGGCACTTAAATTGTTATGAAAAAACGAGGCTGCTGGCAGTGCCAACAACCTCGCAGTCCTATCTCTATCTTCGGGTCCGCGGAATCCGGGAAGTGTAGTCGAGGAGCTGCAGATTGGAGCCGTAGACAAGTACGATGGGGCCGTCGAATCTGGTTTCTTGGACGCGGCGTCCTTCTGGAACGTGAGTTATGCCGAAGGTCAGCAGATCGGCACCGCGCATCGTTGGTGTCCGCATCGACAAGACCATGCTTGGCTTCTCGTAGGTGATTTCATTACTGCGGCCAGCCCTGACGAAACCGCCTTCTACGCTGACAATGTCGATGCGCCCGCCGCGCCAACCCTCTTGGAGAGTGTACTCGTCGTCTACGTGCAGGTGATAGAAATCTGCCAAAGGTACCAGTTCTCCAATATCGACATGCACCTCGAGCGTTGAGCTTGAAGGGGCGACAAACTGTCCGACATCAAGGGCAGTCTGTCTTTGGACTGGAATTTGCTGGCCTCGGATGAAGCGACTCTCAAACAAAACGAACTCGAGATCGTTGCTCCAACGAGGATGCCGGCTTCGCTCAATGTCGATGGATTCAATGAGTACCGAATAGCGAGGCACCATGAGGGTTTGTCGACGAAACAGATTATGGACGGCACGGTTGCCAGTGTCAGGGCTGATCGTAAACCGTTCATCTGACGGCCCATCATTGGCAATGGCGACATAGAGCCGTTCGCCGTCCTGCCAAGCTACGGCCAGGATGTCTCCGGGGGATGTCGGCCTACGGGGCGAAAACGCTGCGGCTGGACTGATAGAGGCAGCGACCAACAGGACTACCAAAAACAAGATGAGTTTTTTCAACTGATATTCCTCCTTGTTAAAGCGCAAATAGGATCGGGAATACACACATGCATACATGTATTATATTCGCCATCTAATCGGTTTTTCCTAGGGGCGTGAACTTGCACTCGTCAAAATCGAGAAAACCAACTGCTTTCTAGAGTCTTTGTTGTGGAAAGGCGAACTTGACCATCAGCAGGATGAAAGGAGAACGGTAAATGCGCTCAATTCAGCGAATTGTCCGAGGCCGTGAGATCCTTGAAGGCGCCGGAGTCCGTCTGCGGAGGTTGTTTTCCGACGATCTGGCCGAAATGTTCGACCCATTTTTGCTCCTAGATGTATTTGATTCGCAAGATCCGTCCGATTATGTCAAAGGGTTTCCCTGGCATCCTCACCGAGGCATTGAGACGGTGACCTACCTGCTGGACGGTTTGGTTGAACATGGGGACAGCTTGGGAAACAAGGGGGCTATCGCGGCTGGCAGCTGTCAGTGGATGACGGCCGGTAGTGGGATCATCCACCAAGAAATGCCTCAGGAAAGTGAACGTCTCCTAGGCATGCAGCTCTGGGTGAACCTTCCTCGCCGCAGTAAGATGACGCCTCCTGTCTATCGAGACTTGACTCCGGATCGGATACCGACAGCTTCCGTTAAGGGCGGTGAGGTGCGTGTACTGGCGGGGGAGTGTGCCGGTGTCACCGGCCCTGTGTCGGGGTTAGCGGTAAACCCAACGTTTCTAGACGTCACCTTGACAAAAGAGGGTTCCTTCCATCTTGGCGTCGACCCGAGCGATACGGTATTTGCCTATATAGTAAGCGGCCAAGGCCTCTGGGGTGGGCGCGAAGACGATTTGAGTCGTGAAGGAGACTGCGTTCTGCTGGGTGACGGCGCTGAAGTCAAGGCCGAGGCTTGGGACACACCTTGGCGCTTTTTCCTTTTCTGTGGGAAGCCGATACAAGAACCGATTGCCTGGCGCGGGCCCATAGTTATGAACACGGAAGCAGAGCTTGACGAAGCGTTTTCTGAGCTGCGAGAAGGTGCGTTTCTGCGGGAAGGAAGATAAACAAGCTGCATATCAATGTATACATTCATCAAACAGCGCAGGAATCCGCTGTTTTTTGTGGAAAAACAGTTTGCAGCGACAGAACGTTTGGCTTGGGGGGTGAATAACGTAAGAATACCACAGTTTCCCGCTGGGCAATTTGCCTGGCGGTAGATAGGCATGCTGCGCGAGAATCTGACAGTATGCGCCAAGACCGCACTAACAATACGGTTAAGGAGTGGATGTATGCAATGAAGAAGGTATTTGCGTTGACTATCGCCCTATCCCTGCTCGTCGTTCTTGCTGGCTCGGCTCTGGCTGACGAAGTGCCCTGGGAGCAGCTGAAGGGCGAAGAGTTCACCTTTGTTGTCGGGTTTGCTGCCGGCGGGTCGAATGATCTGGCGGCCCGTGTGCTGGCAGACAAATTGGGGCAGCTCGGTATTGATGTGACCGTCGTGAACCGTCCTGGTGGAATAGGCGTCGAGGCAGCTGGTTGGGTGGCTTCGCAGCCTCCGGAGTCAAACATCATGTTCTGGGGAGTACCCATGACCCTGTATTTTGAGCCGGCGACGCGAGACGTTGGGTTTACTTGGGAGGATTTCGAACCTGTGGCAACGCTGGGAGGCGCGACCTTCGCATTAGCGGGTTCGAAAGATGCTCCGTGGGATACGTTGGAGGAGATGTTAGACTGGGCCCATGCTAATCCGGGTCAGTTGATTGTCGGCGGACAAGGTGAGATGTCGTCGATGCACTTTGCCATGACTCTCATCTTTGATGAGGCGGGAGTTGACTATCGCTACGTACCGTTTGCTGGCGGAGCCGATGTTCAGATGAACTTAGCTGGCGGCCATGTGGATGTGGGGCACCTAAGCCTGGCAGCTGCCTATCCTCTCTACAGTGCGGGAGATCTAAACATTTTGGCCCACACCTCTATCTTTGTTGATCGAGTAGAGATGGCTCCTGATGTACCGAATGTCGCCGAAGCGGGTTTTTCCAGCGCTCGGGAACTCCACGTCTTGTTTCTTCATGCGCCGAAAGAAACCTCTCCAGACGTGATCGAGCCTTTGGCTGCAGCCATTGATGAGGCTCTCAAGGATCCGAGTACGGTCTCTCGTCTTGAGGACATGGGTATCTTGGTCAGCTACCTTGGCCCCCAGGGGACGCGCGAGTTAGGTGAAGATGCACACGCTGATGTTATCCCTGCGTTCGTCGAGTGGTACCAAAACTACTAGAAAGGCGTTGATTCTCTCCGCTTTTCCACGGACGAGGGCATCACAGCACCTCGTTTATCTGGCATTTAAGGTAAACGAGGTGAACCGGCACTCGTCAAAATCGAGAAAATTAACTGCCTGCTAGGAAGACTGTCTTGCAGCGGCATCTCTTTCGCTGGAATCGAGAGGGATGCCGCCCAGCTTGGCCTTGGATTCGCCAAGGAAGGAGGTGCGGATGCTTGGGCAAACAGATAACTCTGAATGGAATGATTGGCTTAGGACTCGCCGTTTTCGGCATAATGGTGTTTGTTTGGACCTACTCGATGCCTTTGCGGCCCAATGAGGTTATCCAGCCCCGGGTAGCCATGGCTTTGTTCGTCATTGGCGGGACTTGGGTTTTCCTCACCGAGCTTCGGACACCAGACAAGGAGTACATTAAGCTTGAGAAGGACCCGGGACTGCTGTTAGTTGTAGCGGGAGTGTCAGCCGCAGCTCACCTATATGGCCAGGCACTGCTGCGGCTAGGAGCGGCATCATCCGTGTTCTTGTTCCTCGTCCTCTGGTGGTTGTTTACGACCTATCGCGACGCAAAATTGGCTGGTGACCTATCGAGTTTCCTGCCTCGGTTTGGCAAACACGTTGTTTTGGCAGCAGCCGTGTCCGGTAGTGTCTATGTCTTGTTTATCGTTTTCCTGCGGATGTATCTGCCCGGCATATTGCTGTTCTAGGAAGGCGTTGGTTTTCTCCGTTTTTCCACGGACGAGGGCATCACAGCACCTCGTTTACCTCTAATGCCAGGTGAACGAGGTGAACTGGCACTCGTCAGAATCGAGAAGATCAGCAGCCTTCTAGCAGGGTCTTGCACTTGGCAATAGTCGATAGGGGAGGCTCGTTGGATGTTTGATATGGATGCACTTATGGCAGCGTTTGCCGTCGTGGTTGCCTGGGACACGGCATTGTTCATCTTGATCGGTGTCGCTGTCGGGGTGTCGGTTGGAGCGATTCCGGGGCTAGCACACAATCTTCCCATGGCTCTTGTTCTGCCTATGGCCTTTTTTCTACCGTTTCATCAGACCATGGGACTGTTGGTAGGTACATATAAGGGCGGGACGTACGGGGGT
>SLOG01000010.1 GCA_007132635.1 Limnochordia bacterium | reverse complement strand
TTACCCCCACTCCTTTACGTTGCCTAACTGGTGCGATATTTTCTGGAGGGCTAGGATATGCTATGTATTTGTTGATGATATCCATAGCCACAACTTTTGCTAGTAAACCTATCCATTCCGATAACCCCATAGCCTTAAATATTGGCTCTGCTGTGCGGACTTTGGTTGTAGGTGTAGTGGCTTTGGGAACTGGGATATTTGGTATAGTTGCAGTGGGCTTGTTTGCTTTGGCTATTCAATTATTAGTCCAGCAATTCACAAAGCCCAAAAGCAGTCGGATCCCCCCCCACGAACCTACTGTGCTTGCCGAATATGCTCTAGGAAGAGGGGTTTCTGCAGAAAGTTTTTTAGATCTGTCAGCTTCAGTGTTAGCTGTGAGGGATGAACCGCGAGTATGCGTGTGTGGTTCGCTTTATCTGTTAGGCGAGTTTACCGCTCTCCGCCGCGAGAGGAGTTTTCCTATTCAAAGTCTAATAACACACTAATGGTACCTGAGAGGAGGCTGCTGTGGTGAGCGATGATGAGAAGCGGATACCGTTTTGGGAGCGAGACGGTTTCACGTTCGGCTTGACCGCGGTGGCGGTGAGTTTGGTGTTCATATTCGTCGGGTATCTGCTGGGTCAATATGCCGTGTATACCGTAGGACAGCAGAGTCGAGTGCCTAGTGGGGAGCAGAACGCACGGTTGGTGCAGGATATTCAGGAGCGCCTCAGCGGGCTCGAAGGGTACCCGGAACCGGCAGAAACGTCGTCCGAGACGGAGGCTGCTGATCCGGATACTCCCGCACCGCAGCGGGTTGAGGAACGCCCGGCTGCAACAGCGGACACGTCTCCCGAGTCGGAAAATGATGTGCTGTTCCGTGTGCAGGTGGGTGCGTTTTCGCAGCGGAGTAATGCGGAGAGTGTTGTGGTTCGGTTAGCCGAGCAGGGATACGATGCGTCTATCCTCTCAGGTCCGCCATATCGGGTGCAGACCGGTTCCTTTTCCAGTCGAAACAACGCCGATGCCTATGCAGAAGAACTTCGCAGTGCTGGTTTCGAGGTTTTAGTGGTAAGACCTTGACACCTTCATATTGGTTTGGTATTCTGAGGCAGGGCAACTAAGACTGGGAAAGGGGCTTGAGTAATGGCACATGTTATAAGCGATGAATGTATCAGCTGTGGAGCATGCGAACCCGAGTGTCCAGTGGACGCAATTAGCGAAGGCGACACCCAGTATGTGATCGATGCAGAAACCTGTACAGACTGCGGCGCTTGCGTCGATGTCTGTCCAGTCGATGCGATTAGCCAAGAATAAGCCGGCCACGGGCCGGTTTTTCTTTTCTGCATCCCGGAAAGGATCGGAACGAATGAGTCTAATACTTGCTTCTCAGTCCCCTCGACGTCAGGAACTCCTTAACCAGCTGGGACTAAATTTCCGCGTGGAGCATGCGGTTGTTTCAGAGATGCAGTCGGGCGAACCTCCGGCTGTCTTGGCCGAAGTGAATGCCCATAAGAAGGCGGCTTTTTCTGCCCGACGATCACCAGATTCCCTGGTGATCGGGGCCGACACTGTGGTCGTCTTAGGCGAATCCGTGTTGGGCAAGCCCATGGATGGGGTTGATGCTAAGAAGATGCTGCGGGATCTAAGCGGAAGACAACATGACGTCATCACAGGAGTGGCCCTGTGTCAAGGTTCTTCGTCCGAAGTGTTCCATGTCGTGACCCACGTCTGGTTTCGGACCCTGCTCAGCCACGAGATTGAAAGATATATTGAAACTGGCGAGCCATTTGATAAGGCAGGAGCCTATGGAATTCAAGGAATTGGCGGCGTCTTTGTCGAACGTATAGATGGATGCTATTTTAACGTTGTGGGACTTCCTATTCAGCGCTTGGCGTGCGCTTTGCGCCGATGGGGCCTCGATGTATTCCATGCCTGAGGGTTGTCGAGGAGGATTTAACTTGGAGTATTCTGTTCCCATGAAAGAACTGCCCCAGACTGAACGCCCTAGAGAAAGGCTTTTGACTGTGGGTGCGAGCCAGTTATCCAATCGTGAGCTGTTAGCGATACTGATAAAGTGCGGTACGCAGGAGCTTTCAGTCTTAGGATTGGCTGATCGGATCTTAGTGGAGTTTAGTTCGCTGCGAGAATTGTCTGGCGCAACTTGGGAAGAACTGACTACGGTGCGCGGGATTGGCAAGGCTAAGGCAGCGGAGCTGCTGGCGGCTTTGGAGTTGGGGCGCCGCGCTGCGGATAGCAGTTTCGAGGTGCGGGATGCCATTTCCAAACCAGAGGATGCGGCGCGGCTCGTCATGAGCGAGATGCGGCTCCTCGATCGGGAGCATTTTGTCGTCCTCATGCTCAATACGAAACACAAGGTCATGGCGAAAAAGACGATATCGATTGGTCATCTTGATGCTGCACTAGTGCATCCGCGCGAGCTCTTTAAAGATGCAATTAGGCGGAGCAGCGCGGCGGTGGTACTGGTACATAACCATCCCAGTGGGGATCCGACTCCCAGCCGGGATGACATGGCGGTGACCAAGCGATTGTGTGAAGCGGGTTCGCTTCTTGGTATCCAAGTGCTCGATCATTTGGTGGTAGGAGACAATCAGTTTGTGAGTTTGAAAGAACAGGGTATGATGTAGCACATTCGCGGCATGTCGGCAGTGTCTGTCCACCTGCCGTTTAGGTAGGTGGCACGCTGTCTTTTTTGGATTGACGATGCGAAAGGGGTAGACGCCATGTTCGGGCATTTTTCCAGGGACATTGGAATTGACTTGGGTACCGCGAATACATTGGCTTATGTTAAGGGTCGGGGAATTGTGTTAGATGAACCATCCGTTGTAGCCATAGATCGAGACACGAATGAGATATTGGCTGTCGGCAATAAGGCGAAAGAGATGGTGGGCCGGACGCCTGGTAATATCGTTGCTATACGGCCGCTCAAGGATGGCGTGATCGCTGACTTTGATGTCACCGAAAGGCTGCTGCGCGATTTTATCGGCAAGGCGAACAAGCGCATGGCTTGGTTTCGCCCGCGAGTTGTGGTGGCAGTACCTTCTGGTGTCACTGAAGTCGAAAAGAGGGCCGTCATTGATGCCACGCTCTCAGCGGGAGCCAAGGACGCCAGGGTCATTGAAGAGCCTATGGCAGCGGCTATTGGTGCGGGACTGCCGGTGCAGGAGCCTACAGGCAACATGATTGTGGATATCGGTGGGGGTACGACGGAAGTAGCCGTGATCTCTCTAGGCGGTATCGTATCCCATCGGTCGATCCGCATCGCTGGTGATGAGATGGATGAGGCGATTGTGCAGCATATACGGCGCACGTACAACCTGCTGATTGGCGAACGCACGGCAGAGGATATCAAGAAGACGGTGGGCAGTGCCTGTCCTATGGAGGAAGAGCTCACCATGGATATCCGAGGCCGCGACTTGGTGACGGGCCTGCCGAAGACCGTGGGCATAACGTCAGAAGAAATTCGCGAAGCCTTGGCCGAGCCCGTTGCGTCCATTGTGGAGAGTGTGAAGGTTACGCTGGAACGGACACCGCCGGAGTTGGCTGCTGATATTATGGACCGTGGAATTGTTATGGCGGGCGGCGGGAGTCTCTTGAATGGGTTAGATCGGCTTATCGCCGACGAGACAGGCATGCCGGTCCATATGGCCGAAGATCCCCTGACAGCTGTGGTGATGGGTACGGGTATCGCTCTTGAACATTACGACCTGCAAAAACGCATACTGGTGGGACCAAAGAAATACAATAATGCTTGATGGGGGCCGTGGAAAGTGAATGGTCTGTTTCAGATTATCATCAAGTGGAAGGTCGTTCTCGTTTTAGTCATTTTCCTGCTGGTCTCTGGGACGATTCACTTCACCTCCTTTGAGCGGCCGAGGCTGTCGACAGCAGAAGAGGTGTTCCGTGACCTGCTGTCTCCCGTTCAGACAGGTATTTCTCGAATCAGCCGTGGAATATCAGGAGCCATTCGTTCCCTGTCTGAGCTGGCCAATCTGCGTCGGGAGAACGCTGCGCTTCGAGAACAGCTTGCGTCGCTGCAGCGCGATGTCTTTCTGCTAGCTGAGTACCGCCGGGAAAACGAATGGCTCCGAGAAGCCTTGGACTTTCGCGACGACGTCTCTCAGGAGCTGCTTGTAGCTGAAGTCATTGGCCGTCTGCCCACGAACTGGTTTAGCGCGATTACCATCAACCGCGGCCGGAATCACGGGGTAGAAACTGGTATGGCGGTTGTCTCCAATGTCGGTATTGTGGGGACCGTACAGCACGTAACTCAGCGCACGGCCTCGATTATCCTCAGTACTGATCCGCAGAGTGCTGTGGGAGGCTTGGTTCAGGAGACGGGGGATCTGCTCTTGGTGGAGGGTGATCCGGACCACAGTGGAATGCTGCTGGCCAAGCCTTTGAACAAGGACACTTCTCTCGGTGTCGGCGACACTGTGGTGACAAGCGGTTTTTCGCACCACTACCCGAAAGGAATGCCTGTGGGTGAAGTGACGGAGATTGTGCCTGGTCGTTATGACCTTTCGTTTACCGCTGTGATTCGGCCGTTTGTCGATTTTGGCCGTCTTGAATACGTGTTTGTGGTGATCTACGAATGAACATCCTAATTCATGTGGCGATTGTTCTCGTGACGCTGCTCCTGCAGTCGACGGTTTTGTCTGCGCTGCCACTGTGGGGTGTATACCCCGACCTGATTTTGGTTGTCGTTGTGGCCTTCAGCCTCTTTAACGGCCCTGTCTTTGGCGCGCGCTTCGGCTTTGTCGGCGGACTAGGGTTGGATTTGATGATCGGGGAAATGGTGGGGCTAAATGCTGTAACGAAAATGCTAGTGGGGGCAGTTATCGGCGCAATGGCGGAGAAGCTGTATAAGGAGAACTACTTGGTGCCGTTTCTCAGCGTGGTGGCAGCTACTCTGCTGGATCAGCTCTTGTATTGGTTGGGGGCGACAGCTTTCGGTATGGTCATTCCTTGGTCCTATGCGTTTCATCGTGTCGTTGGGCCGTTGAGCCTATACAATGGTGTTTTGATTCTCATTGTCTATGTGCGTCTTCACTATTTGAACAGACGGATTCTGTATTGGGACGAGTTGGCGAAACGTTCGGGGTGAGGGGAAACTTGTGACAGAAAAAGTTTGGGATCAAAGGCTCCGGTTCTTCTATATCGTAGTTTTAGCGACTCTAGTCGTCTTGGCTGGACGGATGTGGTATCTCCAGATAGTCCGAGGGGACGACTTTGCGCGCCTGGCTGACGGCAACCGTCTCCGCAGAATACAGATTACTCCTTCACGAGGCATCATCTATGACCGTAGCGGCGTCGAGTTGATCCGGAGTCGTCCAGCGTTTTCTGTATCCATTGTGCCGGGCGGCATACCTGAAGACCCGGAAGAAGTGCTCGTCCGACTCGGGAGTATATTGGATATGACGATCGAAGAGTTGGAGGAGGCCATAGAGCGTGGAGCTGGTTTTCCTTACGAGTCAGTTCGTTTTGTACGAGACGTAGATCCTAGTACTGTCATTGCTGTTGAGGAAAACCGCACACGGCTGCCTGGAGTCTTCATTGAAGAAGAGCCGGTGCGGGAATATCTGTTTGATGGCCTGGCCACGCATGCATTAG
>SLOG01000295.1 GCA_007132635.1 Limnochordia bacterium | reverse complement strand
CGATTGCAGCTCCCTCTTTGGAAACACGTTCCAAACAAATGGCGGGTTGATTTCCATACCTTGGGTTTGGTCGACTGGCTGCCTGGTATCCGTGATTTCCATTTAAACTCTGTCACAGGCACCGTTCTGATCACCTATGACACGGAGCAGGTATCCGAACACCAGATACTGCATGTTCTTGATGAAATGGCTCGTCTGCTATGGCGCCATCGCAAGCAATTGGCCAGATTTCGCCCCGAACAGCGAGATGAAGCACTGGCCTACATGTCCAAACTGGTCGAAGCGCATGGGGTGCGGCTGCGGGCCGAAGGACATGAGAGCTAGTCACGGGGCACATTCGTGTAGCTGAAGGCTCGACTGCAAATCTCCCAGGAGGCATATCGTTTTGTCCAAAAAAAGCGAACAGCGGCTGATGACCATTGTACTGGTTCATCAGCTTCCCGGCCGGCTGCGGATCCGCTGCGGTGCCCTCAAGTACTTGGCCCACGTAGCGACCGAACTTGTGCAGGGACTACATGAACACCATCACATCGAGCAAGCCCATCTTAACACCATTACAGGTAGCCTTTTGGTGTTTTACGAGCGCGAGCGCATAAACAGCGAAGAGATCGCTGACATTCTCGAGAACCATATTAACGGTTTTGCCCTGCTAGCTTACGAAAAACAACGCGAGCAGTCGAGTACAGTAGACGTTCAAGAACGGAGACTCCAGGACCATTCTTTTCTGGACATTGCGAAGCGCGTGGCCGTATCTGTCGGATCCTTGGCGCTATTCGGCTTGGTAAGCACGCTGCGGGGCCACCATATGCGGGGTTGGCGTCGCATACTGCTCGCTCCTCCAGCGCTGGTCAGTCTTGCTCTCTCTGTACCCATTTTCACCAGCGGATGGGAATCACTGCGGCGGACAAGACGGCCTAATGCCGACACACTGACCTCCACCGCAGTGATTACAGCGTTATTGACGGGCCGCTCCCTATCAGCCTTGGTGACCATTCTGTTAGCGGACGTCGCAGAGATGATGACTGCCTATACCATGGAAAACACACGCAAAGCTATTGGCGATATGCTCAGCGTTGGTGACGAGGATGTGTTCGTTGTCACCCCCGAGGGCCATCTGGTACAAAAACCTGTGAGCCAACTGGATACGGGTGAGCTTGTCAGCATCCAAACCGGGGATAAGATCAGTGTCGATGGCGTCATAATCGAGGGAGAGGCCTACATCGATGAGTCTGCCATTACCGGGGAGTACTTCCCGGTCAGCAAACGCCAAGGAGAACAAGTGTATGCCGGCACCATTGTCAAGTCCGGACAGCTGCGGGCCGAAGTCGAACGTGTCGGTGATGACACGACTGTAGCCCGCATCGTATACATGGTGGAGAGTGCTCTCGGCCGCAAGGCGCAGATTCAAACCTTTGCCGATCGTTTCTCGGCTCGTCTGATCCCGGTAAACTTCGGGCTGGCTGTTGTAGTCTTCGCCTTAACTCGAAATATTAACCGTGCACTCAGTATGATGATCATCGATTTCTCCTGCGGGGTACGGCTTTCTACGGCGACAGCTCTATCGGCATGTATTCACAATGCTGCCCGCAACGGGGTTTTGATTAAGGGAGGAAACTTTGTTGAAGCACTGGCTGAGGCAGACTCCCTGATTTTGGATAAGACAGGCACTATTACAGAAGGAAAACCACGGGTGACCAGCATTCATACCACAGACCACTGCAGCGAAAAGGAGCTGCTGCAAATGGCCGCTGCAGCGGAAGAGGAATCTTCACACCCCCTGGCCCACGCCGTATTAGAACAGGTTAAACGTGCCGGCCACCCTATTCCTGAGCACGGCCTAGTGGAAGTGGTGGCTGGCCGCGGGCTTGCAACCACCGTTGCTGGCCAGAGAATCACCATCGGCAACCGCAAGTACATGCATGAGTGCAAGGTCAATTTGGAGGAACTGCGCAGCGCCATTCGGAGTTTGGAGCAAAAAGGCGAGATCATCGTATACGTTGCTCGCGACGAACAGGTTTTGGGCGTGATCGGCATCCATGACGCAGTCAAACCTAGCATGAAGAAAGCTCTCAACCGACTGCGGAATTTAGGCTTTGACGATGTTAGACTTCTGACAGGAGACATTGCGTTCCAGGCAGAAAAGATGGCTGCCCGAATGCACATGGATGACTTCGGAGCTGAACTGATGCCCGAGGACAAAGTCAAAACCTTGCTGAACATGCAGTCCAATGGTTCGAAAGTGATTATGATTGGGGACGGGATCAACGATGCCCCTGCCTTGGCCTATGCTGATGTGGGTATTGCCATTGGAAACACCCGAACGGACGTGGCCATTGAATCAGCCAATGTAACCATTACCAATGATGACCCGCTCCTCATTCCATCCGTGATCCAACTCTCCCGCAACACGATGACAACGGTGCGGAGTAACTTCCGGCTAGTCGTTGGTATCAACGCCATGGGCATTATTCTGTCCGCCGTTGGCTGGCTGCCGGTAGTCTGGGGTGCAGTCCTCCATAACTCGTCAACGATTTTGGTAGTGCTCAATTCCGGCCGCCTGTTGTTTCACGATTTCAAAAGGAGGGTGCTTCTGTGAGTGCCACCGATGTAGTCATCGTTCATGAACTGCCTGGACGCATACGGCTGCGTCTCGGCCGCCCACCTCGAAGTGTCGAGAACATGATAGCCAGCGTCCACCGACATGAAGGCATCGGTGACGTTGCCTTTAACCCTGTTAGTCGCTCCCTGCTCGTGCGCTACAATCCGACAGTCGTCAATGCAGTGGAAATCCTGGTGCGTGTGGCAATCTTCCTTTCCTTGAACTTACAAAATGCAAGCATCAGCATCTCCCAGGCCCGACAGGGTGATTCCCTGCAGCCCATCGACTATTATGCCGGCAGCTCTTTAGCCTTAGCCGCTCTAAGCCGGGCCGCTGCAGGCCCTTGGACACAGTTGCTGGAATACCATTCTGGGGCTGCCACCATGGTGTCCGTGTTTAAACACGCCTGGCAGGAAGTAGCGGACGAAGGCGTCTACCATCCTGAGGTCATCTCTGTGATGTACCTGATTAACTCAATGCTGCGCGGCAAGATGCTGACTGCCACAGCAATAACATGGCTGGCGACATTTGGACGGCATCTACTGAATGCGGCAGCCGAACAATGCAGACTGCAGGCAGCAGCCGTCGCTAGTGATGGCAATGAAGGATACATCGACGTGATGGTTCAACCCATGCGTCCGCCGCAGTCAAACCCACTGAAACTGCTTGTTGCTGGTTTGGGCAGCCTTATCGGATTGGAACAGCGTGATGGCCAGGACAGTGTTTTTCAGCGTATCTCGACGATGTCGGCGAAACACGGCAATGTATTGGAAGGCATGGGTAAAGAACCGCAACGGGTCTATATGAGACTCCACCAATAAAGGAGGCGCACGACGATGGCTAATGTTTTGGGAATCAACAGAGATCATGCGACAGGATTTGTAGTCGGTCTGGGGATGGCGGCCGCAGGATACTACTTGTACATGAAAAACAAGGAAAAAGTCGATGAGACACTCGCAGGGTATGGCATTGAACTGCCGGGACCAGAGCAGCAGGACCTATCCGGGCTGACTCTGGAAGAGTTGATGCTGAGGAAGGAAACCATCGAGGACTTGATCGCTGAAAAGGAAATGGAACTGGAACAGCCGGTGCTTGCGGAAGCCGAAAAACCAGAGACCAAACCGAAAACCAAATAACACAAAAGGACGCCCCGGGGCGTCCTTTTGTGTATTGCGTGTGTAAGACTAGAGGGCAGTTGATTTTCTCGATTTTGACGAGGGCCAGTTCACTAGAAAAACCGAAAACATCACCGCCTTCGCAGACGATGTCGAGACCCGATTTTGATGCTTGTTCGACTTTGCATCCTTCAGAATCTTCCCTGACTCAGACTAACTTTCGGGAGCTTTGGCATACTAAATCTAGTATCTCTAGCATTGACGCCCACCATATTTTGTGGTATTCTGTCTTCATGAACCAACCAGGTTGCGCAGTTGTCCATCTCCAACGCCGGTGCATTTACAGCGAGATATTGGGGGCTTCATCATGCGATTAGGTGGCTATACGAAACTGACGCTCCAAGATTTCCCTGACCGAGTCGCAGCCATCTGTTTCACACTCGGGTGCCAGTTGAGGTGCCCGTATTGCCACAATGCCGATCTTGTTCTTTCAGACGGACAACATCGCAGTGCCGAGGGAGAGGCCTTGACTCGCACATTCCTATCCTATCTTCGGCAAAGAAAAACCCAGTTGGATGGTGTCGTAGTTAGTGGTGGTGAACCCTTGCTGCAGCAGGATATACTCCGTTTTCTCCATGAGATCAAAGACATGGGTTTAGCAGTCAAACTTGATACAAATGGTCTTTTGCCAAGCAAACTGAGAGACCTGATCCAGCAAGACTTAGTGGACTACGTAGCTATGGACTATAAAAACTGCCGGCGAGACCTAGCGGCGACTGTTGGATTAGACCCGTCTGACGACAGAGGAACTGCGGACAGTTATTACAACAACTGGTGGGCAAGCTTGACTTGTTTAAGAGAGAACAAAGTTCCCTATGAGATTAGGACGACGGTGGTACGTGAACTTCATCCGCCCGATGCACTAAGACATATGGCTGCCTCAATTGGCGAGAGCCCTAAGCACTGCGAACGTTGGTTTCTGCAGCCTTTTGTAAGAAATGGGCCGGTAATGTGCGACGGTCTACAGAACGAAACAAACCTGTCTGCCTATACGGACGAGGAGATGCAGACGATAAGGATGGAACTGCTAACGCAAGCTCCTGGCATTCAATGCAGGTGATGGATCTCAATTATCTTTTGATGGAGGTAGCTATGAAATACCAAGTGGAAAAACGCGACGGACGGTTAGTTGTCTTTGAGATTGGGAAAATCCGCTATGCAATCGAGCGGGCGTTTGAGGCCCAATCCATCAACTGCGACGATTCGGTCTTGGACCTTCTCGCCCTGAGGGCGACCGCCGAATTCGAGGAGCAGGTACATCAGAATGTCATCACCGTTGAAGATATCCAAGACGCAGTGGAACTTGTACTCATCCAGGCAGGGTATGCAAAAGCAGCCAAAGCCTATATCCTATACCGCAAACAGCACGAGAGAGCGAGAAATGCGCTGGACACACTCCTGGACTATCGCAGAGTTGTGGATGACTACCTGCAGATTGAGGATTGGCGCGTGAAAGAGAATTCCACAGTTACATATTCTGTGGGGGGGCTAATTCTATCCAACAGCGGAGCGATCACAGCGAACTATTGGCTTTCAGAGATCTATGACGAACACGTGGCCAATGCGCATAGAAACGGAGACATGCACTTACACGACCTGTCGATGCTCACCGGCTATTGTGCCGGGTGGTCGCTTCAGCAGTTGATCAGCGAAGGGTTAGGAGGCCTCCAAGGCAAAACAACCTCCGCACCGGCCAAACACCTTGCTACGCTCTGCAACCAAATGGTGAATTTCCTGGGGATCATGCAGAACGAATGGGCTGGTGCGCAGGCGTTCAGCTCATTTGACACCTACCTAGCTCCCTTTGTCAAGACGGACCGCCTCGATCAAGACCAGGTGCAGAAAT
>SLOG01000269.1 GCA_007132635.1 Limnochordia bacterium | reverse complement strand
TGCAGCCGGAAGTCCCCGGAAAGATCGATAATGGGAAGAGTACTGCCCAGAACTGCTGGTATGTATTGGCTGCTCACTCCTGATGGAGTGGCAAAAAACAGCACATCCGTTTCCACCGACAGTTCTGCATCATCCAAGCTTTCTAACGGCTGATCATGCAAACCAGCCATATGTGGATGCACATGACTGAACATCGTCTCGTCAGAACTGCGAGACAGCAGTCGAGTCACTTGGACATGAGGATGCTGATGCAGCAAGCGAATGAGTTCTACTCCGCTGTACCCGGTGGCTCCGACGATCGCTGCGTTAATCATAGACAACTCCCACTCTCTCTTCTAGTTTGTATCATTATACCGGATAATAGGTTATATATTCAAGCCCTGTCAGGTTTTTCTTTGTTAAATTTCCGTAACAAAAAAAGCGCCCGAAGGCGCTGGAACATGGCACTCGTGATGATCGGCTAAATGAACAGCCTTCTATTCCTGGGCTTTCTTGACAACAATGGAGTCCAACAGACTAAGAAGCTCCACACGATTGCTCACGGGGTATAGCGAACTCAGCCGGTGGCCTAAGACGTCTTGTATGTTCTCACCCGTTCTAGGGAAGGCAGAAGGCCCACTGCGATCACCAGACTCAGATTCGGGGTTCTCCAAAAGCAGCTGTTTTACCGTCTGAATGTCCAGGTTCTTCTCCATGAGCTCTTTAATGCGGAGGAGCTGCAGAATATCGCTGTCCGAAAAACGACGCTGGTTACCCTGCGTACGTTCTGGGGTCAAAAGACCTTGACTCTCATAATAGCGAATCTGACGACCTGTAAGGCCGGTCCGCTTCTGTGCAGCGCTGATCGTGTATCGGGTATTCGGACTTGTTGACACCATTGCTGTCACCCTCTCCCGGTTTTGTCAAGTTCATGGTAACAAATCCCGGAGCAAGAGTCAAATGCAGTCTTTATATGTATACACTGCAGATACTTGACATGAAAACTTCCCAAGTGGTACCATGAGTTCATGTTAAAGTTGACAAATCAATTGGGGGAGTGACCATCCATGACACACCAAACCCGCTCCGACATCCTTCGGGCTGTAGAGGAAAAAGGAATTACCTTAATTCGGCTGCAGTTCACTGACATTCTGGGAACAACCAAAAACGTAACCATAACGACGGATCAACTGGACAAGGCTCTAGACAACCAAATCATGTTTGACGGCAGCTCGATTCAAGGCTTTGTCCGCATACAGGAATCGGACATGTACCTTCATCCTGATCCGAATTCGTTTGCTATACTGCCCTGGGAGACCAAGGGCGGCAAGGTTGCCAGGCTGATCTGCGATGTGTATACGCCGGATGGCGAGCCCTTTATGGGGTGTCCACGCAGCGTGCTGAAACAACAGCTAGAAAAAGCAGCAGCCTTGGGATACACCATGTACGTGGGTCCCGAACCGGAATTCTTCCTTTTCAAGACCGACGAAAACGGCTATCCCATCGTTGAGACAAACGACAAAGGCGGTTACTTCGATCTGTCGCCCATCGACCGCGGGGAGACAGCCCGTGAAGAAATCGTCTACGCTCTACAGCAGATGGGTTTCAAGATTGAGGCGTCCCACCACGAGGTTGCCCCGGGCCAGCATGAGATCGACTTCGAATACGACGACGCGCTGACCACGGCCGATAATATCAGCACTTTCCGCTACGTGACCAGAATGGTCGCTCAGACGAACGGCCTGCACGCTTCATTCATGCCCAAACCGATTTTTGGCGAAAACGGATCCGGAATGCATCTGCACCAGTCGCTCTTCACCAACGGCTCCAACGCGTTTTACGATGAAGATGCTCACGATGGACTAAGTCAGATAGCCCGCCACTACATAGGCGGAATCCTGGCCCATGCTCAGAGTTTCGCTGCCATCACAAACCCCACGGTGAACTCGTACAAACGCTTAGTTCCTGGCTACGAAGCCCCTGTATACGTGGCTTGGTCAGGAAAGAACCGCAGTTCACTCATCCGCATACCGGCAGCGACAGGGATGGCAACCCGAGTTGAGCTGCGCTGTCCCGATCCGTCCGCCAATCCTTACCTAGCGCTGGCGACCATACTGGCAGCAGGCCTAGACGGCATTGAACGGAAGCTCGACCCCGGTCCGCAGTGCTCCGACAATATCTTCGAAATGTCCGTGGAAGACAGACTTACTGCCGGCATTCCCAGCCTCCCGGGCAGTTTGGAAGAAGCCGTGCAGTTACTGGCCAAAGACTCCGTCATCACGAGTTGTCTAGGGGAGCACGTTTTCAGTAATTTCGTTAAAGCCAAAGGCATTGAATGGGACCATTATCGTACACGAGTGCACACATGGGAGTTGGACGAATACCTCTACCTCATCTAATGCTGCAGATAATGCTGCAGAAACCGAGCCCACTTTTTCGGGCTCGGTTTCTCCTATTCGCAGGGGTCTGCCTTTCTTAACATAGAGTTGACATCGAAGTGGGGATATGCCTAGAATAGGGCAGGCTTAGCCGCCGGCAACTTCCCTGTGAGGTGATTCCATGCTTACCCAACTGCAGCACGACACCTTAAAAAAGGCACAAGATGCGAGAGTCCAGATGGTTCAGCTTCAGTTCACCGACATACTCGGGCATCTGAAGAACGTGTCTGTCACCGTAAACTACTTGGCTGAGGCGCTGGAAAACGGCATCATGTTTGATGGTTCCTCCATAGAAGGTTTTACTCGCGTGCAGGAATCTGACATGTACTTGATCCCAGACGTCAAAACGTTCAGCATTCTGCCATGGCGGACCGACGAAGGCGACATTATCGCTCGGTTCATCTGTGATGTTCGGACCCACAACGGCGAAGCCTTTTCCGGGTGTCCGCGCCATCTCCTGCGGCAGGCCATCAAGACTGCAGAAGCGGCCGGATATACTATGTTTGCAGGCCCCGAACCGGAGTTTTTTCTCTTCGAGACCGACTCCGACGGAAGACCGCTGCGCAAAACCCACGACAAGGGTGGCTACTTTGACCTAAGTCCCTCGGACCGCGGCGAAAACACTCGGACTACCATCGTCAAAGCCTTGGAGTCCATGGGATTCCAGATCGAGGCTTCGCATCACGAAGTCGCACCTGGACAGCACGAGGTCGATTTTCGGTTTGCGGATGCCCTCACGGCGGCCGACAACCTCGTGACGTTTAAGTATGTAACCAAAGCCATCGCAGCTCGCAACCAACTGCACGCAGCATTTATTCCGAAACCATTCTACGGTGAAGCAGGTTCCGGGCTGCACATTCACCAATCCCTTTACCAGGAAGACCTCAACCTATTCCATGACAGCAGCCGCCCCGACGGTTTGTCGGATACCGCCCGTCACTACATCGGCGGGTTATTGGCCCATGCCCGGGCCATGACGGCTCTCACGAATCCGACAGTCAATTCGTACAAGCGGCTTGTGGCCGGCTACGAAGCACCGGTCGACGTTACCTGGTCCGCACACAATCGCAGTGCGCTAATCCGCATCCCCACCGTCCGCGGCAACAGCACGCGTATCGAACACCGCAGTCCTGATCCCGCCGCGAACCCCTACCTCGTCTTAGCATTGATGCTCCAGGCAGGACTAAACGGCATCCAGCGGCAGCTGGACCCCGGCCCGCCCACTACCGACAGTGCCTACGAACTAACAAGCATGCTGCGGCAAGAACGCGGGATCGCCCTGCTGCCCGAAGACTTAAAAGAGGCCCTCCAATGCTTGTCAGAGAGCCGCTTCGTTCAGGAAGTCTTGGGAGATCACATATACGAACACTTCATGAAAGCCAAACTCATTGAATGGGGAGTCTACCGCAGCCAGGTCCACGGGTGGGAATTGGAGCAGTATCTAGAAACGCTATGAAGGCGCCTTCCCTCGAAGTGATGGAGGATAAGGCTGCAGGAGTGTCTGCTTGCGAAGGTAATCCTCATTGAATTGTTCTACATACGTTCTTAAGAGTTCCAGCATGTCCTGCCGAGAGGCTTGCCCGCAGCGATAGCTTGTCAGCAAGTCTAGGAAGTTCCGCTTCTCAGTTGGGCCCAAGTCATCCGAGAAATACCCGAAGCAGTGCATGACTGCATTCACGTATGAAACCGGAGCAGGCGGGGCTTGGATGGCTTTGGCCAAAGCCTGCGCGTAATCAGCCCTGACCTCGGCGAATGGCCGTCCAGCGGCATGAGCCGTAATGCGGCCCAGCACCTTCTGCTGGATCTGGTGATACGCCATCAGCAGATACTTGTTCTCGGATTGGAATTCGAGCAGAGCGGCAACGCTGCCTGTATCCTGAGCCCCTCGAAAGCGAGCCCACGTGAACACCTGTGTCAAGAAGTGATGCCGCTGTTCGGCCGCCTCCAACCGCTTCTCATCCTCACGCGGCAGTAACGGGAACCGCTCGTGAACTGCCTGCGCGAACAAGCCTGCAGTGATGCCGATGGTGGTTGCGTCGCTGCTTCCATCGTTCGCCGAAAAAAGTTTAGTGCCATAGAACCCGCAGGACGGCGATTTCGCCTTAAGAATGAAACCATCGACAGGAAGCAGCGCCTCCAGAAATTCATCAGCAAACGTTCGCATAGCATCCGTGAGATCCGCCTCACTAGCAGGCTGCTGCAGCTTCACTCGGTCACCACATTGATAGAGCTTGATGGGATTCCTGGGAATTCCCAGGCCAAGGGAGGTCTCGGGACAAACAGTAGTGATATCCGCATATTCAGCCAACTCCCGGGCCAAGGGAAACGATACCATCTGACCATCATAGCGACAGGCTGCGAAGCCGAGACAGCGACTGATCACCACCCGCGGCCTTACGAATTCACTCAAAAGGATCCCTCCCTTGCAGACAATCCGCAGACAATCTCCATAGGCAACCCAACAGAGTCGTATTCGGGCTCTGCCGGAAGAGACGCATAGCACCCGCGACCCCGCCAAGCCAACACGGCCAGCGCTAGGGCATCCAGAACATCGTCGGAGCGAACCGTACAGCGTTTGTACTGTTTGCGGCAGAACTCCACAACAGCCGTCGTCTCGGAATAGACGCCCTGCAGCAGCTGTTCCCGGAGGCTTCGACCAGCTTCGGTCTTTTTCGACACGGGTAACGGGCTTCCCAGGAGTTCGGCAAAGGCTAACTCAGGGTGACACTCACGAACCTGCTGCTGCATACCAGGCCAAGCCCGAAGCAGGCCGTCCAATTCTGTGATCTTATGTCTTAGATTCCACGCCTGCCGCGAGATTCCTCTGCCTGTCAGCTGCCGGCTCCGACCATTGGCTGTCTCGTATTCCAGACAGTCCAAGACCTCCCGAACAGGCGGAGAAAAAACGGACGCTCGGCGGCAGCCCAAATGCTTTCTAGCCAAGATATCACAGGAGCGAACAGCAGAACTGTTCGCTCCTGGCAGTCCAATGGGCATGTCGATCAGGCAGCTGCTCAACGAAGTCTCGGCAGTTAACAGGACCAATAGGCCTTCTGCCACGTTGACGGACCAATCTCCAGACTCATCGATCCCAACAGCCAGCCAACCTCCGGGGCAGCCGTCTATACCCATATACATGAACACCTCAGTGTGGATCGTCCTTCACGACCAGCACGCCAACCTCTCGTCCCTCGGTGCCGACCGGTGATCCGGCCAAGAAAATCGTGTGC
>SLOG01000081.1 GCA_007132635.1 Limnochordia bacterium | reverse complement strand
ATGAAGAAGCAGCCGCACAGGGGATTGTGGCGGGGATAAACGCCGCGCGGGCGTGTCTAGGGAAACCTCCCGTGATAATGGATCGGTCTCAGGCATATATTGGTGTTTTGATCGATGATCTGGTTACCAAAGGAACGGACGAACCGTATCGGATGATGACATCCCGTGCGGAGTATCGGCTGCTTTTGCGCCAGGACAATGCTGACCGGCGTCTGCGAGGTTTGGGTTGGGAGATAGGACTCATAAGTGATGCACAGAGAGCACGGACGGTCGCTAAAGAGACAAGAATTGTGGATACACTTGCTTGGCTTATGAGTACTACGGTTACTCCAACTGCGGAAGTTCGACAAGTTCTGCAGGATCTGGGGTCAGGCGATCTGAAGAAGGCAGTGACCCTTCACGAGATTCTGCAGCGACCTGAGATATGCTTTGACGACTTAAGCTGGCTTGAGAAACTCCCTCTTTTGGATGCCAAGACGATTGAACAGGTTGAGATTGAGTGCAAATTTCGTGCCTACATTGACCGGCAAGAGGAACAGATTGAGGAGTATAGACGTCTTGAGAGTATCCCGATACCAGAAGGTTTCGATTTCCAAGTGTTAAACGGGCTTCGGTTGGAGGCACAGGAGCAGTTGACGTTGGTTAGACCTTCATCGATAGGCCAGGCTCAGCGAGTTGCGGGCGTTTCTCCGGCCGATGTCAGCGTTTTGATGGTCGCTCTTAAGGGCCTGAAGGAGAGGTGAGTTTTTGAATCGATCAGCAGATCAATACGACATAATTGTGGTGGGTGCGGGACATGCCGGTTGTGAAGCGGCTCTGGCGGCTGCCCGCATGGGTCAAACCGTTCTGCTTCTGAATCTGAATCTTGACAATCTGGCTTTGATGCCCTGCAATCCCTCCATTGGAGGTCCGGCAAAAGCGCATTTGGTTAGGGAAATCGACGCCCTTGGTGGGGAAATGGGTCGTGCAATAGACTCTACGGCGATTCAGATGAGGCTTCTGAACACAAAAAAGGGTCCAGCAGTGCAGGCGTTTCGTGCTCAAGCCGACAGAAGAGCCTACCAGCGACGTATGAAACATGTTTTGGAGACCACTCCGAATCTTTTCTTAAAGGAAGGTATGGTCGAGGAACTTCTGGTTGCGGCAGGACAGGTGGAGGGTATCCGTCTGAGGGATGGCTCCACTTACGGAGTTCGAACGGTCGTGCTTGCTACAGGGACGTATCTTAAGGCGGAGGTGTTTGTCGGTGATGTTAGCTTTCCAGCTGCACCACAAGGGCAGCAGCCTGCCGTATCATTGGCAAGGAACTTGGAGGCGTTTCTGCCTATGGTCCGTTTTAAAACGGGGACGCCGCCACGGATCAATTTGCGTTCCTTGGATTACTCAGCGCTTGTGGAACAGCCCGGAGAGGCTTTAAAGAAAGGGTTTTCGTTCGAAACGGAGTCCGAACTTCTCGCGCAGCGATCATGCTGGCTCACCTATACTAACTCGAAGACTCACGCGATTATTCAAGAGAACCTGGGTCGTTCAGCGATGTACAGTGGCGCCATCAAAGGTACGGGGCCTCGGTACTGTCCGTCCATCGAAAGCAAAGTAGTCCAATTTCCTGGTCGAGAAGGGCACCAGGTGTTCGTGGAGCCCGAAGGATGGGATACGGAGGAGGGATATCTAAGCGGGCTTTCCACTTCCTTACCAGGAGATGTCCAGCTGGAGATGCTGCAGACGATTGCAGGTCTGGAACAAGTGGAAGTCATGCGTCCTGGTTATGCTATCGAGTATGACTGTGTTGATCCTCTCAGCCTTGAAGCTTCGCGGCATTCGAAAATGGTGAAGGGTCTTTTCTTAGCAGGTCAGATAAACGGAACTTCTGGATACGAGGAGGCTGCTGCCCAAGGCCTGCTAGCAGGCATAAATGCTAGCTTGTTTTGCCAGAACAAAGACCCAGTAATCCTTGCACGCTCGCAGGCATATGCTGGTGTGCTTATAGATGACTTAGTGCTCAAAGGGACTTCAGAGCCATATCGTATGATGACGTCCAGAGCTGAGTACCGCCTTCTCCTGCGGCAAAGCAATGCGGACCTGCGGCTAACGCCCTTGGGGTATTCGTTGGGCCTCATTTCTAACGAACGGTACTCGAAATTTACCCAACGTTGGGACGCGATCCGACAGGTGATAGGGCAGATGGAATCAGACGTGATCCCTGTCTCGCGCGAAACCAGCGGTTGGATGGAGCGGCTTGGTTCAAGTGATATAAAACAGCCTCTGACTGCTGCCGACTTGCTGCGTCGGCCCGAGATACGGTATCGAGGTCTCGCTGAGTGGCGGAGCTTTCCTCAAGTTTCAGTTTCTGTAGAGGAAGAGGTAGAGGCAGGAATAAAATACGCTGGGTATATTGCGAAACAGGAACAGAACGTTCGGCGCTGGAGCCAAATGGAACGCCGAATGGTTGCCGATGTAGTCTGGGAAAAGGTGCCTGGGTTGAGTCGTGAGGCGCGGGAGAAATTGGTTAAGGTAAAGCCTCAAACGTTAGGACAGGCTGCACGTATATCAGGGGTAAATCCGTCAGATATTTCAGTCGTAATGGTGTATCTTGAGCAGCGGAATTTGCGGCGTAGGGGTCTTGAGGCCGCTGTGAATTCTGGAGGGGATTCGATTGAAGATAAATAGCACAGAAGAGGAGCTGCTTGGGTCTATAAAAGAAGGGGTTCGCTATTCTGGAATTGCTCTGCTCGACGAACACGCTGGCCGGTTGGCGGCCTTTGGCGCTGCAGTGTTGGAACAAAATAGGCGGATGAATCTGACTCGGATAGACTCCGTCAGAGAGTTTGCTGCGAAGCATATTGTTGATTCTTTATTCGGTCTTACCGTGCTTCCGGATGTTGTTAAGTGTATTGATGTGGGGAGTGGAGCTGGTTTCCCTGGAATCGTCTTAGCAGTGACTCGACCAGAGTCTTCTTTTGTTCTGTTGGATTCGGTGAAAAAGAAGGTCGATTTCACTGCTGAGGCTGCAGAACGGACCGGGATAAGGAACGTACATTCGATCCATGGAAGGGCAGAAGAGTTAGCCCGTGACTGTGCCTACCGGGATCAGTTCGATTTCGTTGTAGCCCGCGCAGTCGCTCCGCTCCGGGTTCTTGTGGAGTATTGCGTTCCCTTTGTCATGGTAGGGGGTAGGTTCGCCGCTTATAAAGGTCCTGGGGGGGCGGATGAAATCAAAGAGGCGCAGAACGCTCTGCAAATCCTTGGAGTGGAGCAAGATAGGGATGAAGAGTTCGAATTGCCCTGGGGCATGGGCGTCAGAAGAATACTGGTTTTTCGGAAGTGCCGCGTTACGCCAAGCGGCTATCCAAGAAGGCCTGGGTCGGCAAAGCGTAAGCCGCTTTAGTTTCGTCATTGCTGCCTGGTGTTTCGGAGGGCTCCAGAAGGAACTGCTGATCGCTATCACGAATAGACGTAGAAGAACTCGGGGGGCGGTGGTGCTGTGAGACTGACGGATATGCTTAAGGCGCGTAGTCGGGACAAGGAGCCCACTCAGCTTGGAGAGGGCCTAGAGGTTTGGCGTGATGACGTGCAGAACCTGCCCATTGAAACAATTAGACCAAATCCGTTTCAGCCGCGCCGGAGATTTGCCGAAGAGACACTGAGGGAACTTGCAGATTCCATCGCTGAACATGGAGTACTGCACCCGGTTTTGGTGCGGGCTAAGGGTTCATTTTACGAGCTTGTTGTTGGAGAGAGGCGTCTGCGAGCGTGTCAGATCTTGGGTTGGGAGACAATACCGGCGGTTCTGCGAGTGTTCGAAGATCGCGAGATGGCTGAGATCGCATTGATAGAGAATCTTCAACGCAGGGACCTTGACTTCTTTGAAGAGGCGGAAGGGTATCGACGGCTCTTGGAAGAGTTTCAGCTGACGCAGGGAGAATTGGCCGAACGGTTAAGCAAAAGCCAATCAAGCATCGCGAATCGACTTCGCTTGCTTAAACTGGCACCTGAGGTGCGGGAGGCTATTTCCCGGGAAATACTTAGTGAGCGGCATGCGCGAGCACTGCTCATGATTGAGGATCCGAGTAAGCAAATGGAGGTAATAAAAGAAATTATTCAGAAAGAGCTGAATGTAAAGCAAACAGAAGAGTTCATTCGACAAATGGGGCTCAAAGAAGCGAAGGTGAAGAAACCAAAACAGAACAAATCTCTTAAGAGCAAAGGCCTGCATTCGTTTTCGAAAACCATCAAGGAGTTAACGAATTCTCTGCGGTCCGAAGGAATGGAAGTGGATGTAGATGAGGATGACCAAGGCGGTTTCTATCGCCTGACCGTACTAGTGAAAAAGCCAGAGGGGAGGGACCGTTAGTGGCCAAAACGATAGCAATTGTAAACCAGAAGGGCGGAGTAGGCAAGAGCACGACCGCAGTGAATTTGGGGGCGTATCTTGCCTTGGCCGGGAAGAGAGTTCTTCTGGTAGACATTGATCCGCAGGGAAATGCGTCGAGTGGTGTTGGTATTGACAAGAGCAGTATTGACCGCTGCATGTATTCCGTTTTGATCGAAGGGGAAAGAATAGACCGCTTGATCATGAAGACGGGTGTGGAGAATCTTGATGTTGCCCCTGCGACAATTGAGCTTGCCGGTGCTGAAATTGAGCTAGTCAGCACGATTTCGCGGGAGTTTCGCCTGAAACGCGCCCTGGAAACCGTACAGCAGTCGTATGACTTCATCCTTGTCGACGCACCGCCTTCGTTAGGGCTTCTGACGATTAACGGTTTGAGTGCCGCCAACTCGGTTCTTGTGCCTATACAATGTGAGTACTATGCGCTGGAGGGCTTAAGCCAGCTGGTAAGCACGATAGCTATGGTTCAGGAACACCTTAATCCGGAACTGGAGTGGGAAGGTGTGGTTATGACTATGTTTGATGCAAGGACAAACCTGTCCCACCAGGTCATTGATGACGTGAAGAACTACTTTCAGAGTCAAGTTAAGGTGTATCGTTCTATCATTCCGAGGAATGTCCGACTTAGCGAGGCACCGAGCTTTGGGCTTCCTATCGCATTGTATGACGAGAAATCGCGAGGGGCAGTAGCTTACGGAAGCTTGGCGCAGGAGGTGCTGAATCGTGAATAATAGAAAGGCACTAGGCCGGGGCCTTCGGGCGCTGATACCGGAGCCCGGGGCGCAAAGCGGCGATGAAGCATACATGGTCTCTTTAGAGGAGATAGAACCCAATCCCTTTCAGCCTCGAAAGCACTTCAACGAAGAGAAACTACAGGAATTAGCCGCGTCAATTGCCACTCATGGCGTAATAGAACCCATTATAGTTCGGAAAATTGATTCCAGTTTTCAAATTATCGTTGGAGAGCGCCGGTGGCGCGCAGCGGCGTTGGTTGGCTTAGAGAAGATCCCGGCAGTTGTTCGAGAAGTGTCAGATAAGAGTATGATGGAGGTTGCCTTGATCGAGAATCTTCAGCGGGAGGATCTTAACCCGATCGAGGAAGCCGCGGGTTACCAGCGCTTGATTGAAGAATTTCGCCTCAGTCAGGGTGAAGTGGCTGTGGCAGTCGGGAAAAAGCGGTCTTCGGTAGCCAATGCTCTGCGCCTTCTAGGTTTAGATGATGAGGTCAAGCAATTGGTTATGGATGGGGCGCTCAGCAGAGGTCACGCCAAGGT
>SLOG01000121.1 GCA_007132635.1 Limnochordia bacterium | reverse complement strand
TACTGCGGGCCGGATTGGGTATCCAGCGCTCAACGCTTAACCGCGTGGGTTGGCCAGCCCTTCGTCTCAGCTCCATTCCCTGCGTATTGGAGGGTTTGTCTGCCGCGTTGGCAGCTTCTCTGCTGTTGCAGCTTCCTGCCGCAGAGGCTGGGATGCTTGGGTTTATCCTTGCGGCAGTCAGTCCGGCCGTCATCGTACCTGCCATGCTTCGCCTCAAGGAAAAGCGGTTGGGAGAAGACAAAGACGTGCCGACCATGGTACTCGCCGGCGCGTCTGTAGATGATGTCGTCGCAATCACTTTATTCACCGCATTTTTAGGTTGGAGCCTGACTGGCGATGCCAGTCTCTGGGCTGAGTTTCTGCGCTTTCCTTTGCGGATCATTGGCGGTATTGGAGGTGGCCTACTGCTGGGCGTCTTACTTCTCTGGGTTTATCGGTCACAGCGCTTTGTCATGCGCAATACCGAGAAACTCCTGCTGCTGCTCACAGTCTCTATCGCCTACTATGCTGTGGGAGAGCAGGTTGGCGTTGCCAGCCTGCTAGGCGTCATGACCATCGGGTTCCTCATTCTGGAGTACCGAGAGGCCACAGCACGGCGGTTTAGCCACAAATTGAACCGCATCTGGGTCTTCGCCGAAATCCTTCTTTTCGGACTGATCGGGGCTGCCGTCAATATACCTATCGCGCAGCAGGCCGGCCTCGTGGGCTTAGCCATCATCGGCATCGGATTGACAGCCCGAAGCCTCGGAGTCTTACTGGCCACCGTTAGGACGGGCCTAAACTCAGGCGAGCGAGCCTTCTGCGTTATCGCCTACCTACCCAAGGCCACGGTACAAGCGGCCATAGGCGCCATTCCTATGACCATGGGTTTTGCTTCCGGGGAGGTCATTCTGGCCATCGCAGTCTTAGCTATAGTCGTAACAGCTCCCATTGGCGCTGTGGGCATTCAGTGGAGCGCACCAAAGCTGCTAGCGCCACCGCCTCCGGACTAACCTCCCTTAAGAAAAGCGCGCTGCCATGCTGAAATACCGTTCACCTTTATCGGGAAATATGGTCACAACACAAGCGCCTCGAGGCAGACGCTTGGCGGCTTCTTGAGAACCAATTAGTGCAGCCCCGCTGGATATCCCCACGAGCAGGCCAGCTTGTTTGGCTAGGTTCAGGCTCGCCTCGTAGGCCGCGCCATCATCAACCGTTATGACATCGTCAATAACCGATCGGTTCAGTACATCGGGAACAAAACCAGCCCCGATTCCTTGTATGCGATGAGGTCCCGGATTCCCGCCGGAGAGGATGGGCGATTGGGCTGGTTCGACAGCGAAAACCTTGGCCTGCGGATTCTGCTCTTTCAGCACTTCGCCCACACCTGTTATCGTACCGCCAGTTCCTACGCCGCAGACAAACGCATCGACTCGACCATCTGTCTGCTCAAGAATCTCTTGGGCCGTCGTTTGACGATGGGTTTCCGGGTTGTGTGGGTTGGAAAACTGCTGCGGAACGAAAGCATCCTGCATCGTCTCCTGCAGAGCATGTGCCTTGTTTATCGAACCTCTCATCCCCTCGGCGCCTGGAGTCAGCACAAGCTCGGCCCCATAGGCCTCCAGCAGTCTGCGGCGTTCGACGCTCATGTTGTCCGGCATCACAAGAATCAAGCGGTAATTCTTAACGGAGGCCACCAACGCCAAGCCGATGCCGGTATTCCCGCTGGTTGGTTCGATGATCGTACCGCCGGGGGCGAGCAGGCCTTCGGTCTCAGCGGCCTCAATCATCTGCAGCGCGATGCGGTCCTTCACGCTGCCTCCCGGGTTAAACATCTCAAGTTTTGCCCAGATCTCAACGTCTGCGGCCATCGTACACTGGACTCGAACCAAAGGCGTTCTACCTATTAAACCAAGCACTGTCTCTGTTGTCTTAGTCTGCATTATGATGAGCTCCTTCCGCTCGGAATGAGTACGGTTATTGGCGGTCCACAAGGCCGTCGATAGCCGCGCAAGTCACCGCAGCCTCGGTAGGCAACCTTTCCGGCAGAGTAAGCACCAGGCCATTTTCGGTTTGGCGCCATTCTACAGTCTCGTTAGCGCCTAAGACTCGGACGCGTGCGTTGTCAGCGGCAACAACGTCTTTAATTAGAACACTCTGATGCGGCCTCCCATAGATGCAGGCATACACGGTGCTTCCTTTGGCGGTGAACCGCACACTAGCTCCATCTTCGGTTTCTCCTTCTGCCCGCGTCCATGGACGCGTCGCAAACACTGCCTCCCCCTGACTGTCCAGCCAACGACCCAACTGCTGCAGGCGTCGAGCTTGGATCTCTGGGATAGATCCGTCGGCCCGAGGACCCACGTTGAGGAGCACATTGCCATTCTTACTAACGACGTCCACCACTAACTGCACAAGATCATCTAGCGAGATGGTCTGTTCCTCATCCTCTACCTGATTGTAGCCAAAGGAATACCCTAGGCCTCGGCAGAACTCCCATTTGTGAGGAGATATCGTGCTGCTCCGTCCCAAATGATACTCGGCAGTCTTGAAGTCGCTCCAAGCTATCCCCATGTCGTGACTGGCCATATCTTGGTTCGGACGGCTGATACGCCAGCGGTCGTTTATTACACCGTCGGCGACAGCATTATAATATTCGGCGAACAGATGCGGCAGACGGCTTTCGCCCAGTTCGGGCCAGCCTATGTCATTCCACAACACCGACGGTTCATATGTGTGGATTAGCTCTTGGTATTGTTTGTAGACATAATCGACGTACTCAAAGGTCTGGGGATAGAGAAATCCCATATCGCTGGGATGCAGTATGGGCTGCCGCGTAAAGCTCCAGTCCAATAGGCCGGAATAATACAAACCCATTCGCATGCCGGCATCCCGTACCGCGTGGGTCAAATCACCAACTAAGTCCCGACGAGGACCTTGTTTTCCCACACAGAAATCTGTGTGGCGGATGGGCCATAGGCAGTAACCATCATGGTGTTTCGTTGTCAGCACCACGTACTTGGCGTGAGCCGTACGGAATAACTCGGCCCACTCGTCCGGATCCCAACGCTCCGCCCGCCACTGGTGAGTGAAGTCGGAATAAGCGCATTCCAATCCGAATGCTCTCTCATGATAGCGCCGCGTCTCACTGTCTGGTATGCGCATGGTATTCTGATACCACTCAGCGTAAGGGTTAGACCGAAACCAAACATCCCAATCGACGGCGCCAAGCTCGCCTGTCGTGGGAGCCCAGGCCGGAACAGAATAAAGGCCCCAATGGATAAAAATACCCAGTTTCGCATCATCATACCAAGTAGGCAGAGGGTGGTTAGCCAAAGACTCCTGTGTCGGAACGTACCGGTTCATAGAATACCTCCCATGTTATTGTATTGCCTTGTCAACAGTCTTCGCAGAATGGAGGATGAGCTTGAAAAAACAACCCCTGTGGCAGGCGCTTCTGGTACGGGATTTGTTCTCTGACGAAAAAACTGCCCGCAGCTGGATCATGGCCGGCCGCGTCCTGGTCGACAACCGACGCATTGATAAGCCCGGGTTCGCCGTGACTAGCGACAGCAAGATAGACGTCAAAGGCCTAGACCAGCGATACGTAAGTCGCGGCGGCTTAAAACTTGAGGGCGCACTACGAGACTTCCATATTAATGTAACCGCAAAGACGGCCCTAGATGCTGGTGCTTCAACCGGTGGCTTCACAGACTGTTTACTTCAGCATGGTGCAGCCAAAGTCTATGCAGTGGATGTGGGTTATGGACAGCTAGCGGGTAAGCTGCGCGCCGATCCGCGTGTGGTCGTGTACGAACGGATGAACATTGGATCGTTGTTGCAGGCAGACTTGGATCCCCTCCCGACTCTTGCCACTCTTGATCTATCGTATCTGTCGCTCCGCAAGGGAGTCCCCATTGTCTGGCAGCTCATGGCACCTGAAGCGACCGTTGTGTGTTTGGTCAAACCGCTGTTCGAAATAGAAAGCAGTGAGGCCCGGCGCAGCGGGATCATCCGTGATGCCGAAGACTACGCCGCCGTTCTCCACGAGCTGATCGCATTCCTCACATCGGAAAGCATCCCCGTTGTGGACATCACGCACAGCCGCGAACGCGGTTCAAAAGGCACATTCGAGTTTTTCCTCCATATAAGAGCAGGCGAGTCACCGAAAGCTGACGATCTTCGTGCACGAATCGTTGAGTCCGTCCGCGCCACCCTACTGGATGAAGTTGAGAAACAACCAGACAAGCAGAACTTTCAGGAGAAACTTCACGAGGAAAAATAGGGCCACCCAAAGGAGACCTGGGCCCGACAAGGTCTCGCGGACACGCTCAAAAAGCCGGTTTGTAATCATCTGGTTTCCCTTCGTTGTGTTCCCTAAGACAAGGGAGAGAAAAAACTCAGAACAGACTCGACCGCCCGCGACCCTAGACTCTGCTGACCGAATTGGCGGTAATCCATTTCTGCACAGCGCCCGAAGTCGCTGCGCAGAGTCTGGACGTGCTGCGCTACAAACTGCGCCGACTCAGAGTACACGTACAGTTCGTCGTCTCGCTCTAGACTGCGCGCGTTGAGGTTCACACTTCCTATCGCCGCGCCTTGGTTATCAACGAGAAGCGTTTTTGCGTGCATGATCCCATCGTAACGAAACACTCGCACTCCACTATCTACAAGGTACCTGAGGAAATAGTTAGTGATACTCCGGTGAAACAAGCCCCCACCCGCATAAATGTCCGATGTCATAATGCGGACATCTACACCGGCCACAGCCAGTGCCTTAAGCGTCTGTAGTATCATGTCTGAAGGGGCGAAATAGGGAGTCTGGATCCACAGCCGACGCTGTGCCCGCGCCATAATGGTGAAATAGCCCAGACTTATTGTATCATCATTCCGGAATTTGTTGTAGAGTTCGTTGGCGACCACTTGGAGCGAGGCCGTCCCCGAAACCTGCGGTCGAGGAAAATACTCCTGGAGTGCGTATCGCAGCCCAATCGTGTCTTTACGCATGGATATGACCCAATCAAACAAAAACACCTGCTGGAGGTAATGCACGCTGCTGCCAGTCAACCGTAGGTGCGTGTCTCGCCAGGCTCGGCCCTCAACGCCAAACCGGTACTTGGCACCGATATTCATGCCGCCCGTGTATCCCACCTGGCCATCGATGATGACAAGCTTTCGGTGGTTTCGGTAATTTAGGTCCAGGAGACGAGGCCGGATGACCGCAACCTGTCCGCCAGCTTCTCTGAGAGCCCGAAACAGAGGGAAGACATTCGAGACCAGACAGCCGACGCCGTCGTACAGAAGCTTGACTTCAACGCCTCGAGCCGCTTTGTCCATCAAGATATCTATGAATTCACGCCCCACAGCGTCATTGTGGATGGTGAAGTACTGCACATGAATGTGCTTCTCTGCGTCTCGAAGGTCCTGGAAGAGGCGGTCGTATTTTGCTGCCCCCGTAGTCATCATTTCGACTTTGTTATCTGCGGTTAGAACGCTGTCGCAATAGTACTTGTGGAAGACCAAGGGCTTTGACGCTGTACCCGCGTGCACACCATCCTTAAGCGGGTACACCAGTGTTTCAAGCGCCTGAAGGATTTTTGCATGGTAGGTCCTAATACGCTCCTGGCGATAATGCATAAAGCGCTCGCTGCCGATAAAGGCGTAAAGCACTAACCCAACCACCGGTAGGAAAGTGAGCAGGAGCAGCCAGCCAAACCG
>SLOG01000051.1 GCA_007132635.1 Limnochordia bacterium | reverse complement strand
AGTTTGTCCACGGGTTCCGTGGAAATATCTGGTCTTTGATCCCAGATGGTCGTCGCATCCCACGGTTCGAGCACTTGGAATGCGCCTACCGATCCATTGGCGATTTCCGTAGTGTGAATGAACCATTTTCTTCGACACAGGCAATTGTAATCCTTTTCTTTTTTATTCGATTTTTACATAGACTTGCATTCATTCTGTAATATCACCGCAAACCCCGCTGCGTCTGGGGTTGTTTACCCCGCAAGGAATCTATGAATAAGGATCTAAGCATAGGCTTCAGAATAGCCTTCGCTCATAACACAACTCTTAGGAGTGGTCGTGGGCCGTCAGCACAGTGTCGATTCCCAGCTCTTCCAACACCGGCGCAAAGACCGCAGCCAGGCCGCCTGACGCTCCATAATGCTGCGATCGGCTTTGGAATTGAGCACGACAGCCGCAGAGGGCCATAGCCAAAGATGAACACTGCAGGGTTTCGCGCCAAACGGGGAACCGGTGTTCCTGGGTATCGGCAGCAAACAGAAACGAAAACGGCTCGCGGCTCGCAGGGGCGGTCCTGTGACGGTCCATCTCGTGGTGGCATAGGCTAATCATCTCACGTTTGATTAGGTGAATCAGCGACGTGAACCGCTCGTTGGGATTTGATCTCTAACTACGTTTTACTCGCACTGCCAATCTCTACCAGGTTCCCCTCTGGATCCGCCACGTAAAAGCTACGTATGCCGAAGGAAAAGGTCGTGGGCTCTCCAGTCGGCAGTCGCACGCCCAACGCCAACAATCTCTCATACTCCGCATCCACATCGGCAAAACAGGGCAACCAAACAGCAACTTCAAATGTCTGGTTAATTCCTTTTGGAGGAACATAGCTTTCCCCAATCGCCTCTGTGAATGCTTTTCTACTATACATAAAGAAGGATAAAGCTCCACTTGCCGTTTCAAACTCGGCAAATTCGTCGTCACCACTCCAATTCGTGTGAAAACCAAGTTTCTCTGTATAGAACCTTACCATTTTGGCCATGTCGGCGGCATAGATACACACGCCAACTCTTACATTTCGTCCGTTCAACTGCTTCACTCTCCCTTTGTCATAGGCCCTATCCGAACAGAGGTTTGACCGCCGCGAGGCGGTTTCTCGCGTTTAGGCTGCCCGTTTAGCACGAAGACCAGGGAAAGAGAAAAACCCTCCCTACAGCAGTCCCGGCCACCCAAAATGTTACCCCATACCAAGCCACCACCGTTTTCGCTCCAAATCTGGCCCGACATCCCAACAAACCCCCAGCCAAACTAGCTCAGCACTACTACAGTCTCAATGTGCCCCATGTGGGAAAGCAACATTCGAAAACCCCACCCCCCCGACCACCTACGGAAACAGGCCCGGAAGCAGCGCCTTCAGGCCATGGCTTTCAGATGATATGGCGGACAGTAATAAGAAACAAACACTGCAGATTTGACATCCTCTTAACGGTTCCAGGTACTGTTAAACGAATTCACTGCCATGACACCTTACTTGTTTCCTACCCATCTCTCCTGCCTCTCCTCAAAGAATCGACACGCATTCCACGGCCAGCCAGAACAGCCGCTCCCGAATGGAGATCTCTTGCGCTAGTTGGGACCATGATGTGCCCTACAGGCAGCTCCCCACTGAGCACCCCAGCGCCGCCGCTAGCCACGAACTGACGAAGCAGAGTACGCAGGGAACTCTGGCGTTGCCATGAGTTTGGAGCAAATCTCCCGGGTTAATCAGCGCCTGCCGGTCAGGATCAAATTCCAGGATAGGGAACTGTCGTTTCACGGCGATACCTCATTTCGTTCGAGAATCGAGGCAGACCAGTGAGAACCTCGCACCAGAGTTTGTTATACTAGGAGGGCGTTAATGTGTTTCGTTTTCCTACGTACGAGGGTTGCCTGGCATTTTAGGTAAACAGCGGGAACTGGCACTCGTCAAAACCGAGAAGACCAACTACCTTCAAAACTCGAAGTATGGAACTGGAGCGTGAATTTAATGATCGACTTGGCTGTTAACGGCTTAACTAAATACTTCGGAGCTGAACTAGTCCTAGACAATCTCAGCATGGAGATCCATCAAGGTGATCGCGTGGCTGTGGTCGGACCGAACGGCTGCGGTAAGACCACCTTATTTCGCGTGCTGGCAAACCTAGAGCCCAAAGATGAAGGCGATATCCACCTGCGGCGGGGTGCCATCGTGGGCTACCTGGCCCAAACTCCAGATTACGGCCAGCAGCTGGTAGCCGATGTACTACAGGCTTCATTCCGTGAGACTCTCGCCATGCAGGCGAAACTTCAACAGTTGGAGTTCTCATTAGGGAAGCTCACCGGTTCTGAATTAGACCGAGCGCTGGAAGAGTACGCGTCCATGCAGACCGCCTTTGAACTCGCTGGCGGTTATTGTTTGCAGGAACGGCTGAACCGCATTCAGCAGGGGTTGAAGATCCCGGATGGCTTTCTTCAGCGGCCGTTTTCCCAGTTGAGCGGCGGCGAGCAGAGTCGAGTTGGGCTCGCAAAAACGTTATTACAGGAACCGGACATTCTGCTGCTAGACGAGCCCACCAACCACTTGGACTTAGACTCCCTGGCCTGGCTGGAAGACTTCCTGCGCCAGTACGAAGGTACAGTTGCCGCCATATCCCATGATCGTTATTTCCTTGACGCAATGGCCAACGTAACGTTCGAGATCCAGAATGGCCAGGCCGTGAGCTGGTCGGGCAACTACAGCCGCTTTCGGCTCCAAAAACAGGAGCATCTCCTGCAACAGCAGGCCGTGTATGAGAACCAGCAAAAAAAGGTTGCGGCCATGGAAGCTACGATAAAAAAGCTGCGCATGTGGGGAGCTCAAGGAGACAACGAAAAGTTTTTCAAGCGAGCAGCTAGTATCGAGAAACGACTGGAAAAGATGGAAACCATCGAGCGGCCAAAACTAAGCGAGGATTCCGTGGCCTTGCGTTTGGACAGTGCCGGCCGGGCTGGGAAAGACACACTTGTCTGTGATGACCTCCACTTCGGCTACGAGCAGCTCGCGCTTCTGCGCGGCGCAGCTCTGCACGTGCGGTGGGGGGAACGATTGGCCTTGGTGGGAGAAAACGGCAGCGGCAAAACCACGCTTCTGCGGCTGCTCCAAGGTTTGGAAACGCCCCACAAAGGCAGTATCCGCTGGGCCAGCAGCGCCAAGGTGGGATGGCTGGACCAAATGGTAACGTTTGCCGACGAAAACCACAGCATATTAGACTGCTTCCGCGACACCTGTCCCATGACAGAAGGACAGGCTCGCAACATCCTAGCCAAATTTCTATTCAGGAGCCAGGATGTTTTTAAGACGGTAGGTAATCTGAGCGGCGGCGAACGCAGTCGTCTGCGCCTTTGCCAATTGATGCATGGCGTATATAATGTACTCGTGTTGGATGAACCGACTAACCACCTAGACATTCCCGCCATGGAAGCCTTGGAAGAAGCCCTACAGGAATTCCCGGGAACACTGCTTATGGTCAGTCATGATCGTTACTTCATCAATAAGAGTGTGAACGCGGTAGTGGAACTGCGGCAGGGACGCCTCCACCGCTATTTGGGAGACTTCGACGCCTATTGGCAAGCTCGCCAAGAACGGTTAAAAGACCAGCGAGCGCCGACGGGCGGCCAAGAATCCACAGCACACAGCAGGTCGAGCCAGCGGGCGACCGTCTCATCCCGGCAGCGAGAAAGAGAGTTGGAACAGCTGGAGTCCGACCTATCGCGTTGGGAGGACGAGCTGACGCGTCTGCGGCAGGAGCTAGCCGATGCCGGTTCCGACGCTGAAAAGGCTCAGAAACTCTTCGCCCAGCAGAAGCTCTTAGAGCCGCAAATCGAAGAAGCCATGGAACGTTGGCTCGAGCTGCAAGATGCGTGAATAAGGACGACGCGAGCCGATTGGCCTCATGGTGCCAGCGCTCTGGTTTTAGACCGAACCTCATGCCGTACTATCTTGTTCCAACTGTGTATCCTGATCATCATCCTTGCTGCCAAACCATCGATCCATGACGAGGGCTGCAGTCAGATCCCCTGTGACGTTGAGAGCGGTGCGACTCATATCTAGAATGCGGTCAACACCAATGATAAGCGCAATACCAGCCGTGGGAATACCAACACTCTGCAGCACCATAGACAGAATAACGATGCCCACACCGGGGGTAGCTGGCGTACCAATAGACGCCCCGACAGCCGTCACCACGACTAGAACCATGGCTGCAAGGCTTAACTCCACCCCGAAGACCTGGGCGAGAAAGACGGTGGCGACTCCTTGGTAGAGTGCAGTACCATCCATGTTGATGGTCGCACCAAGAGGAATGATAAACTGCGATATTGATGGTGTAATCTCCAAATCCTTTTCGGCTGTTCTAATCGACAGGGGCATAACGGCTGCTGAGCTTGATGTGGAGAAGCCCAGTAACTGCACCTCTCGAATAGTCCGTAAGAACCACAAAGGTGATTTATGAGCAAGGAAATAGACGATAGCCATATACATGAGAAGCAGAAACCCGAGACCTGTCAGCACAGTCACGACGTAGACTATCACTCCAGCTAGGGCGTCTAGACCCACCTCCAGAGTTATCTGCGCAAGAAGACCGAACACGGCTACCGGCGCTAACAGCATGGCCCAGCCTACTATAGTCATACAGACCTCTTGTACAGAACTCAGCAGATTTATCAGTGGCTCTGCTTCTCGCGTTCCAATCGATATCAGTGCCATACCGAAAATCAGAGCAAATAACACCACCTGCAGCATCTCTGCGTTTACCATAGCCCCCAAGGGATTTTGGGGCAGTATCTCCGTCAATACATCGGGGATATCAACTGCGGCGGGCGCGGCAAGATCGTCGCCCTCCGTGACGGCCTCGGGCACTTCTGCGCCTAGATCTCGCATCATAGCACCATCGATATAATTGCCTGGCTGGATCACCAAGCCGGCAACGATGCCAATGGTAATAGCCAAAGACGTGGTGCAGACGAAGTAGATGACTAACCGGGATCCTACTTTCCGCAACTGCTCCATGCTGTCACTCGATGCTAACCCCGTTATCACCGAAGCAAATACTAGCGGAACCACGATCATCTGAATTAGCCCAAGAAAAATGTTTCCCGGAAGAGCTAACCAGCTACCGATCGTCAGAGCAGTCTGGCGCTCTACGAGATCAAAGGTCTCGCTCAGCAGCAAACCGACAAGGATTCCTAACACCATCCCCACTAGGATTTTCATCCATAGCTTTGTCTTTATCAGACTGTGGACTTTGCCACTAAGAAGGCCTAATGAGCGAGGATGCAAGAACTCCAATGGATGTGCCATACTTTCTCTCCTCTCCTGTTTCGGTAGCCAACTACGGAACAATCGGTCTGAGGTACTACAAAACGATTCCGAAGGCCCGGGAACGCCAATCCATTTCCATACACAAGCCGAATTAGCTGACCGTGATGCTGGGTCTCGTGCTCTAACAGAACCATGAGCGGATCTAACTGGGCCTGATCCAACTCATTGCCGTTGACGAAATCGGGACAGGCCTCGGCGCTTCTGTAGCTGTTCACCAATCGTATGCGATGGGAGGTCTCCTACTCACATTCCCGCGTTCACCTGTGGCGAGATTGCAGGATCCGTCAGAATAACTAAGGATCATCCATCCCAATCCGGCGGTTGATCTCCTTCCCGACGGGATTCTTCACCTGGGCCGGAACTTT
>SLOG01000404.1 GCA_007132635.1 Limnochordia bacterium | reverse complement strand
AGTCTTAAGCAGGCCTCTGTTGGCTTGGCGTCGAGGTTCACCGAAAAGGCATATACAATGCCTTGGGAGTAGAAGGGATACCCCTGCTGGCGCCAGCTGCCTAATTTCAGCGGCTGGGGCTTGTCGATCACCCAGCGACCGTTAACGCCTGTGACGGAAAAGTCGCCGCGCAGGAAAACTGGTTCGAGCTCGAGACGTACGTCAAACTTGTCGGCTGTGATGGTGATCTCATTCTCTCCCGGCTGTACAAACGGAGCAATGTCGACTACGCCGTTATGATGGTCAAGGACGTGGTGATCCCGCAGGTAGGAGACCTCATGGCCGTTGACGGCGACGCGGCACAGGGCCGCTCGCTCAACCACAGCATGCAGATCACTCGGTTGGAAGTCGTCGGCGACATAGAACGGGAACGTGGCTTCGAACCCACTGCCGGGCCCGAAGGTATTGGTGTCCATAACCACATTCTTGAACTGTACTTTGTTGTCCCACGGGTTGCCGTCGTAACCGCGGGCCCGGTACAGCTGGTCGGCGGCTTTCAGATGGTGCACGCCCTCCAAGGTCTGTCGCCCGAAGTGCAGATCGAGATACTCTAGCGGCAGCATATTCGGTTCTTCGAGCGTCGCTGTTTCGAGGGTCAACTCCTGCTGCGTTTGGTCGATGTCGATGTCGACGGCTTCGTCAACAGTGTCGACTGAGTCCGCCGGTATGTCGCCGACCATGTCTCCCACGATGAACAGCGCGGATTGGCTGCGAACCAACCGCAGCGGGAAGCTTATCTGGTCGCCATCTACGGAGAAGGGCACGGCCCGCTTCTCTCCGCTGAACAGATCCCACTGTGCCACTTTGGTGCCGGCTGTTGCAACCTCGGCTTCGAACGGTTCCCGATTGTGGTTAACAAAGAAATAGACAATCCGACCATCATCCAGCACTCGCCGCATGTGTGCCACGCCTCGAAGCCACGTTTGATTGGCTGTGAGGCGTGGCTTCAGAAGCTCTAGCAGGGTCTGTTGGAGGGTTTCGCTGTCGTCTGCACGCTGCCAGTATTGGCGTAGGCGGGTAAATGCCCGGTCCTCAGCCAAGCCCTCAACCAGGCCGCCAGCGTCGCCTGTGGCGATGATGGTTCCTCCGGCTTCGGCAAAAGCTTCGAGCAAACGAACGGTACTGTGCAGCATGTTCTTCATATCTCCCGGCACCAGGACTACCTCGTAGTTCTGTGCGCCGAGCTGGAGCGCTTGTCCGGCGACTTCGCCATGCCGCGCCAATGTAAACTCGTCCCCGAGGTCGAAGTCCCACTGCTGGTCAGTCAAGAACTGGACCGTTTCCTGCGTAGCCTGCATGTCGGGATTCTTGATGGCATCCCCACTGTGCAGCGAACCAACTTCCTCTTCCCGCGGTACCAGGTACGCGGTGGTCGTGGGGTTGAGGACGAGGATACGCTGTTCCATAGTGCCGCTGGCCAGCACGGTGCTGGCCCGTCCGATGTAGTCGTTGAGCTGTGTATATTCCTCCCACCAGGGTTCACGCCAGTCAAAGGACTGCGGATGATCCCGCTTGCGGGCGCCTTGAATGGTCGCGTAGGTCAGATGCTGGTTGATCAGGTTGATCCCATTGACCAGCACCCAGTCGCCCATGCGTTTGTAGTCCTCAAACGTCGAATCCCAACCGCCGGCCCCGTACAGCTCGCACAAGGTCCGTTCCTTGCGGAACTGGTTGGCGGTCGAACGCACTTCCTGGATCGTTAACAGGAGTGGATCGGTGGGGCTGTCCCGCAGAACATGCGTCATCAACAGGTCGATGCCCGGCCACTGATGATATTCGTAAGCCGACTGCAGCGACGGTGAAATGGTTGTGGAACCGGCGAAGGGCCACTGGTGCTCCATATAGTGTCCTGTATAGGCAATGCCATTGGCCTCGCACCATTGACTGATGGGCTCGATGGAGTTTTTCGTCCATAGGATCCGAATTGTCTTGTAGTAGTCATAGCGCACTTTGGTCGCCGGATGGTCAAAGTTGCCCTCTACATTTCGGAAAATACAGGGCAGGTTCTCGAGCAAGCTGTAGCCGTTGAGTCGTTCGAATTCGTTGGCAAACCAGTAGCTGAACGGCAGTGACCGCCCGCCCTCAGTATTGTAGATGCGGGAGTCGGTGATGGACGGTTCGTCGGTGAAGAGCGCCGGAATCGTGTCGCCGAAATCTCTGCCGAAGCGTGCTCGATAGGCTTCGTGCGTGCTGTTGATAAACGCATGGGTGACTTCGGGCCGCAGAAGATCCACGTTGGCAAAGCCGCCGAGCCAGCCGAGGGTCTCTGCTGGAACCAATTCCACAACAAAGACGGTGTCCGTGTGATGGCCCCATTCACTGCGCGGAAGGAGTGTGAGATCCATCCCTATCTGAAGCGAATCGCCCCGCTGGGCACACGTGAACACCTTGATCGTCTTGTCGGGCGACAGCCAGAACGCTTCGTTCTGCTGTTCGGCCATGGATGGCTGCCAGTCCAGGATTCTGTAGGCGGCGGCGGTGGACAGAGCGTTAGGCAGCTGTGACGGAACGTGTCCGCCGGCAAAGCCCGACGGGTAGGAGTTCTCGTCGTAAATGTACAGCTTGAGGCCAAGCCGCTTGGCCGCCTGCAGGGCTGCTCCCCACAGCCGAAACCACTCGTCGGACAGATACGGTGTGATGAGGCCGGGGCGAGGGTGGACAAACGCGCCGCCGAAGCCATGCTGTTTGAGCTGCTGGAGCTGTTCTTCGATGAGACCGACGGTCATGTCGTCGTTCCAGACCCAGAGGGGCGCGCCGCGGAATGCTGCGGAAGGTCTCTGGAATGCAGTATATAGTGAGTCCATGGAGATACCTCCTCGTCTACTTGAAAACTCTAAAGAGCTCGGTGGCCGCGAAACATGTCGTTTTAGGTTTAAGCTCATCCCTAGATATATAGTACCATGGCAGTTTGTTTTGGCGCAAGGGGATGCAAGTCGGACCAGGTCCGCTTCCAAAAAAAGTTAGCGGATCCGGTCCGATCCCGGTCCGACGAAGGCCCGTTTAAGGCACAGCAGGTTCGATCGCTTGCACTTGACGGCGGTTCTGCTGAAAACTGCGGTTATACAGAACAAGGGCACAGGCTGCGGTTAGCGTCAATACTCCGCACAGAGTATAGAGGGCGATGCCGCCGAACACATCGATGATGCGGCCGCCCCATACACCGCCGATGACGCGAGGCAGTGTGCTGCCGACTGCGGCATAGATAGTCTGGCCGGTCGTCTGCCAGCGCGGCGGCACTAACTCATGCACGATGAGGACGCCTGGAATAAGCAGCAGCGGGAAGGCAATGCCGTCAATGTTTTGGGCGAGCAGCATAAAAAACGGTGTCGGTGCGGCGACAAAGCAGACCAAACGCACAGTTGTAATGAACCCCCCAAGCGCTAATACAAGGACAGGCGAGAAACGGCGCAGCAGGCGGCCTAGCAGAAAAAAGACGGGGATTTCGATGAGGGCTGTGATACTCCAAGTATAGCCGATGATGGTGCTGGAAGCTCCCCGGTCCGCCATAACAATGGAAAGGAAACTGAGAGCCATGCCGTGACCTAGCTGCAAGAGAAAAACGAGCCCCAGAAAAACCATGAGCGGCCGATTGAGAACGCTGCGGAGCGAGTTCCAGGTGAGCCGGGCCCGGGCTTCACCCGCCTCGGCAGGGACCCCGCCCTCCAGGTGGCGGGCAAAGAAGATGGCGATCAAAGCACCGAAGGCGAACACGAGAAAGATGCTGCGTTCTGATATGACGAAGATGGCTCCCATAATAGAAGAGACGACAGCAAAGCTGAACGATCCCCAAAGCCGCATGGCACCGAGTTCGCTACGGCCGGCGTCCAACGTCTTGAGGGCCATGGTGTCCAGCAGCGGCATCAACGGACTTTGCAGGAGGCCGAGAAGGGCTGCCAACAGAAAGAAGATACCCGTTGCGGGCAGGGCTGCGAAGACCAATACGCTGATAATGACGCCGGCCAGCAGGCCGGCGTAGACCTTCTTAGTATCTCCCAGAGTATCGCATAGAAGACCCCAAAGAGGCTGGGTCGCCAACGCGATGAAAGGCCCTATTGAGGCGTACAGCCCGAGCTGGACGCCGCTCCACCCGTGATTTCGCAGAAAGAGGCTGAGGAACGGCATGAAGCTGCCGACGCAGAAGAAGAGCATAAAATAGCTGGCTGACACGTAAAACCGGTTCGATCTGATCACGTCGCCGCCTCCGGATAACCAACGTTTTCCCGCTTTCACTTCAGTATACGAGATGCGCTGGCTAGGGTCAAATCGCCCACTTCCGGTCACCGGTAAAGGAGATGGTGAGCCAGGGCTCGAAGCCGAGTTTTTCGACCTGCCGAAGAACCCGTTCCCGAACGGCATCTTGGTCCGGAATTCCTCGGATCCGTGAGTGTTTGTTCACCACGAAATCAATTTCGATCCACAGAGTGCCGCTGCCCTGCGACACCCGCAGAAAGGACTCTTGCAGTCGATATTCCTTTTCCGTCCGCGTCACGATCCTCTGGAGACGGACTGCTACGTCACCTTCGGGAGTCATGTCCAGAAGCTCCCTTACGGCAGAGCGAAGTCCCTTGAGGGGCATCCCAAGAAACGCAGCACTCACGCCGAGGACCATAATCGGATCGACGTAAGGGATGAACGCAGCCATGAATCCAGTCCGCTGCAGCAGCAGAGCGGTGCCGAACGCTAGGAGAACCGCGGCGCTAATATAGGTGTCCATGAGCCACTGGCTGGCCTCGGCCTTGGTCAGGCCCCAGCCGGTCTCGCGGCTGCCGCGGGAGGTGGTCAGTCTTCGATAGAACAGAAAGCACGTTAGGGTACTCAGGGCTGCGTAAATGACGGCACCGCCCATGGCCACCTCCCGGCCACCTGCCAGTACACTTACTGTTGCGGTAACTGCGGCTCCGAGTACGACGACGAGGATAGCTGCGTGTTTAATGGCTACGACCAGCGGTTCTACCATTTGTTTTCCGTAGGGAAACCGCTTCCAGTCATTCGCTGCCATGAAGCGCGCCGCACTATAGGAGGCGAACGAAAGAACGACGCTGATCAGTGAGTAATAGCCATCAAACAGCAGGAACTGCGAGCGCGTCAAGAGACCAGCACCGATGCCCACCAAGGCAAAGGCGATGGCACCTCCCATGGAGCAGAGGGGCTTACGTTCATGAAGTCGGTTTGTTGAGTCTTCGATGGGTGTATTAGTGACTTCCGCTTGACGATTCATTGTCTCAACCTCGTTTTTTATTTCAGGGCTCGAGTCAAGTATTCCAGGAGTTCACGCTTGGTCGTTTCTAGACATTGACTCTCTTCACTAAACAGGTAATAGTTCTCGGCTCCATGTTCGAGCAGCCCCACAGTGAAGTTAACCAGGTAATCTTCATCGCCGTTGAGTGTCATTTCACCCATTCCCCGCAGTGATAAAAACTGGGTTTTTACCCACTGATAGTAGGGCTGATAGATAGACTCCCAGTAGGAAAAGGAATGATAGTAAGCTGAACCAGAGTAACAGAAGGTGATTAGCTCACGATACTCATCGGTGATACTGAAAGTTACGTCGACGAGTGTTTCGAGAAGATGGTGGAGGGAGTGCGTCGTGTCCGGCGGACTGCTGTTGAGACGGCGCAGCTGCTCTTGGATGATTGTGTCAGCAATTCCAGGGACCAATTCTCGTTTGCTGGCGAAGTACAGGTAAAAAGTGCCTTGGGCGACGCCTGCTT
>SLOG01000023.1 GCA_007132635.1 Limnochordia bacterium | reverse complement strand
GGGCATAACGTTGAGCCAGGAGCAGTATGAAGGGGCGTCCCAGAGGGTTCGGGACTTGGGGTTGGTGGATCAAGTGGAGGTACGCCTGCAAGACTATCTGGACCTAGATTCGGCGGATCCCTTTGACCGCGTTGTCAGTGTGGGCATGTTCGAGCATGTGGGCCGCGCGAATCTGCCTATCTATATGGAAAAGGTGCGGGATTTGCTGAAGCCAGGAGGGCTGTCGCTCTTACATTCTATCATGCGTGTGCAGGAAGTTGCAGTCGGCTCCTGGTTTGAAAAATACATCTTTCCCGGCGGGTACATACCATCGGTACGCGAGACGGTGGCGCTGCTGCCGAACTATGGGTTCCATCTGATTCATGCCGAAAGCCTGCGCCTCCACTATGCGAAGACCCTGGATCACTGGTATGCAAACTTTGCGGAGCACAAGGATGCGGTGGAAGAGAAGTTCGGCCGCCGCTTTGTCCGCATGTGGGAGCTCTATCTGCTGAGCTGTGCGGCATCGTTTCGCACCACGGGGTTGGATATCTACCAGATGCTGTTCTCCAAAGGTTTGAACAACCAGTTGGAGATGACGCTCGATCACGTGTACCCTTAAGAAAGAGTTTCAGTGCTCTTGACGAGGGTTGGATGGTGGTTTATACTAGACCTATAATTCGTTGAGTGGCGAATTAAAGGTATGAAACAGTTGGACTCGCTAGGGATTGATCCCACAGTACGGAATTGGAGACTTCCCCAGAGGAGGATGTTGCATGCAGAAGCATCTGCTCAAAACAGTCTTTCAACGTTTCGAACAAGGTGGATTCACTGTCAGGTTTTGGGATGGTGAAGAGGTCACGTACGGAAATGAGCCGCCGGTGGTTACGCTAGTGTTTAACGAACCGCTCCCGGCATCATTTCCCGTCAATGACCTTGTTCTGGGCTTTGGTGAAGCCTACATGGATGAGATAGTCGATGTCGAAGGCAGTGTGAAGGATGTCTTTTTGTTGTTTGTCCGCAACGAAGGAAACATGGAGGGAAGCGGACTCACCAGCACTGTCGCTAAGGTGATCAGCACGGTTGGTTCCGGCGTGACGTCCAAGAATCAGCAGAAGAGCAACGTCCAGCATCACTACGATCTGGGCAATGATTTCTTCTCCCTATGGTTGGACGAAACGCTGAGTTATTCCTGCGCATATTTCCGAAACGAGGATGACACGCTGAAGCAGGCGCAGCTCAACAAGATCGACCACATACTTAAGAAACTGCAGCTGCAGCCGGGCCAGCGGCTGTTGGATATCGGAACGGGCTGGGGATGGCTGCTTGTGCGAGCTGCTCAGCAGTACGATGTGGAGGCTGTGGGCATAACGCTGAGTGAGGAGCAGTACGAGGGCGCGTCCCAGATGATTCGGGATATGGGTTTGACGGACCAGGTGGAGGTGCGTCTGCAGGACTACTTGGATTTAGAACCGACAGAACTATTTGACCGCGTGGTCAGCGTAGGTATGTTCGAACATGTGGGCCGCGGGAATCACTCTATGTACATGGAAAAGGTGCGGGATCTGCTCCTGCCTGGCGGGTTGTCGCTGCTGCACTCGATCATGGGTTTGCGGGAAACCGGGGTCAATACCTGGATCGAGAAATACATCTTTCCCGGGGGGTATATACCATCGGTACGCGAGACTGTGGCGCTGCTGCCGGACTATGGGTTCCATCTGATTCATGCCGAAAGCCTGCGCCGCCACTATGCGAAGACCCTAGATCAATGGTATGCAAACTTTGCAGAGCATAAAGATGTGGTGGAAGAGAAGTTCGGGCGCCGCTTTGTCCGCATGTGGGAGCTCTACCTGCTGAGCTGTGCGGCATCGTTTCGCACCACGGGGTTGGATGTCTACCAGATGTTGTTCTCCAAGGGTTTAAATAACAAGCTGGAGATGACGCTGGATCATGTGTATGCTAAATGAGATTGGGTTGGGAGGTTGATGTGGTGTGCGGGATGTCGTTACGATAACGAAGGCTCTTGCGGATGAGACGCGGCTGCGGATCGTCATGCTGGTAGCTGAACGAGGGCCTTGTGTCTGCCAGATCGTAGAGGTCCTGGGCCATGCTCCTTCCACGGTGTCGAAGCACCTGTCGATTTTGAAGGCGGCCGGTTTGGTTGACAGTTACAAACGAGGCCGGTGGATCTACTACCACCTGCCTCGTTCCCCTTCGCCGATGGTGCGCCGGGCGTTGGCGTGGGTGACCGAGTCCCTTGCTGCCAGTGACGTGATTGACCAGGATCGGATGAAGGTGACGGGTGTGTGCGCGGTAGAACCGGAGGAACTGGCTCGGGCTCAACGCCGTCGATGAGATGAGGAGGACATACAGATGGCCAGAAAACAGATCATATTTCTGTGTACAGGAAATTCGTGCCGCAGTCAGATGGCGCATGGGTTGGCGGAAAAACTTGCCGGAAAAGACTGGGATGTCTACAGTGCCGGACTTGAGGCCCACGGATTAAACCCTCGAGCCGTGGAGGCCATGGCTGACATCGGTATCGATATCTCGCACCACACCTCGGATACCATCGATCCGGAGCACTTGGCCAATATGGACTACGCGATAACCCTGTGCGGCGACGCAGAGGAACGCTGTCCTTTGACTCCGCCCAGTGTGAAGAGGCTGCACTGGCCGTTTCCTGACCCCGCAAAAGCCTCGGGTACCGAAGAGGAGATTAGAGCCGAATTTCGGCGGGTGCGGGCTGCGATCAAGGACCGCTTAGAAGCATTCTTTAGCGAAGGAGTGGAGGCATAGATGGCTCAAGCGAAAGGTCTAGGATTCTTTGAGCGCTATCTGACGATTTGGGTGGCGCTGTGTATTGCTGCCGGTGTTGCTCTCGGTCAGCTGGTTCCGGCGTTCCCCGATTTGCTGAGCCGGTTTGAATACAGTCAGGTTTCGATTCCCGTGGCCTTGTTGATCTGGTTGATGATTTATCCCATGATGGTCCAGATCGATTTTTCCAGCATTGTCGCTGCGGGTCGGGAGAAGAAGGCTATCGGTTTGGCCTCGGCGGTTAACTGGCTGATCAAACCGTTCACGATGTTTCTCTTCGCGTCGCTGTTTCTGCGGGTGATCTTTGCGCCGTGGATTCCGGCGGATCTGGCTTCCGAGTATGTGGCTGGGGCCATTTTGCTGGGCGCGGCTCCCTGTACAGCTATGGTGTTCGTCTGGAGTTACCTGACAAAAGGAAACCCCGCCTACACACTAGTGCAGGTAGCCATCGATGATATCGTGCTTCTGTTTCTCTATGCGCCCATCGTCATGTTTCTCCTGGGTTTGAGTGACATTCTTGTCCCTTATGATACCATTATCCTGTCGGTGGTCCTCTATGTACTCATACCGCTGGTGGCAGGTTATACTTCCCGCCGGTACTTGATTCAGCGGAAGGGAATGGATTGGTTTGAGGGCGTCTTTCTCAGTAAACTGAAGAACTTGACCATTATGGGGCTGCTGCTGACTTTGGTCATCCTGTTTTCGTTTCAGGGTGAGGTCATCCTGAGCAATCCGCTGCATATTCTGCTGATTGCTGTGCCCCTGATCATACAAACATTCTTTGTGTTCACCCTCAGTTATACGACGGCTCGCTTCCTGAAAATCCGCCACGAAGTAGCTGGTCCGGCCGGCCTGATTTCCTCAAGCAATTTCTTTGAACTCGCGGTCGCCGCGGCCATCTCGCTGTTTGGCCTGACCTCGGGTGCGGCGCTGGCAGCTGTTGTCGGTGTCTTGGTGGAAGTACCAGTGATGCTCATGTTGGTGAAGATTGTTAACCGTACCAAGGGGTACTTCCCCAGTTCTGTCAGGGAAGGCAGGCATCCGAAGCCTGTCTATGCCGAAGAGAAGTAGCTGCTTGGCTAGGTGACGATGCGAAATACACTCTTGAAGGAGGCGCTGGGACATCGCAGCGCCTCCTTTGGCTGTCATGGTAAAATGTGGTAAGAGTTCAAGTTGTATTGACAATTTACTGGAACAGTGGGATAATAAGTTATCGAATTCGTTTTTAGGAGCAATCTGTATTGGAGAGCCCTGAAAAGGAGGGGGACATAGTGCTACAGCGCATATTCATGGGATTGGGAAGTGTTCTTCTGGTAGTGTGCTTGGCTGGTGCGGCATCGGCGGATGTCAACGATTTCTTCGAGCTGATGGTGTTTGGTGACGAACAGGCGATTCGAGAAGCTATCCGTACCGAATGGGATGTGAACACTCGCGGTGAGTACGGAGAGACGCCAATCATGATAGCGATGGCCCGCGAAGACGTAACGTTGAGTCTTGTGAGCTTTCTGTTGGCAGAGGGAGCTGATGTGAATGCCATTGGAAACCAGGGCGAAACGCCACTCATGCTCGCAGCCGAGCGAGGCGTCGATCTTACCATTTTCCAGCGGTTAATCCAGGCGGGAGCGAATGCGCAGGCTAGGGATGAGTTGGGGCAGACGGCACTGCTGGCTGCGGCGGAACAGGTTGACGATCCAGCCGTCATCCGGCTGCTCCTTGACTCGGGCGCAGCCGTTAATTCACCGGACGTGCGCGGTTGGACACCTCTGATGATCGCCGCCGGGGCGACGCTGAATCCTGAGGTCGTCCAGGTTTTCCTACAAGCGGGTGCGGTAGTGGATGCACGGGACCAAGATGGATGGACGCCCCTCATGTGGGCGGCCGCGTTTAGTACGCTGCCGGAGGTCGTGACGATTCTGTTAGACGCTGGAGCCGATGGTGGCTTGCGGGATCTCTGGGGACAGACAGCGTTCGATCTTGCTGGAGACAACCCTTATCTCCAGGGCACAGAAGTCTACTGGCGGCTGAATGAAGCGCGGTTTTAGGTTGGGTTGTGGAAGCAAGAAGAGGAGCGTCTCCCGACGAAATCGGGAAACGCTCCTCTTCTTTTGTTCGCAGATAAGCGACGAGAGTCTCTGCTTTGCTAGAAGGTCGGCACGACGCTGTCTGGGTAGCGAGTGGTGATGAAGTCCCGCACTGCGTCACTGTTCAGCGCGGCGGCCAGGGCGAGCAGAGCTGGATCCTCCGTGTCCTCGGCGCGCACGGCCAGAATGTTCACGTACGGGGACTCGGCACCTTCGAGGAAGATAGAGTCTTGGGTGGGCACCAAGTTGGCCTCTAGGGCGTAGTTGCCGTTGATCACTGCAATCTCCACGTCTTCCAGCGAGCGGGCCAGCTGCGCGGCTTCCAGTTCGAAGAACCGCAGGTTCAGCGGATTGGCCGTGATGTCGAATACGGACGGAACGATACCGGCATCCGGATCGACTTCGATGAGTCCGGCTTCTTGGAGCAGCAGGAGGGCGCGCCCGCCGTTGGTGGCGTCGTTGGGGATAGATACCCGAGCGCCTGTGTCTACCTCGTCAATGGACTCCAGGCGGCTGCTGTAGACGCCTAGCGGTTCGATGTGGACGCCAGCGAGGGAGACGATGTCCGTGCCGTGGTCAGCGTTGAACTGGTCCAAGTACGGTTGGTGCTGGAAGTAGTTGGCATCCAGATCGCCATCCTGGAGCGCCAGGTTCGGCCGCACATAGTCCGTGAATTCGATGACCTGCAGCGTAATGCCTTGCTCGGCCAGAACGGGCACGAGGGTCTCGAGGATCTCTGCGTGCGGCAGCGGCGTGGCTCCAATGCGGATGGTCTCAGCAGAAGCGGCTGTGGCCTGCATAAGGCCAGCACCTAACAGTATAAGACTCAGCAGCACAGCAGTTAACAAGCGTTTGTTCATGATCATTCTCCTTTCTGATG
>SLOG01000306.1 GCA_007132635.1 Limnochordia bacterium | reverse complement strand
GGCAGTTGCAGAGCGACTTGTGCCATGTTTGAGCGTATTGTGTCCAAAGCCTCGATCATGTTGGTCTGCCAGTCGAACTGCAGTAGGACGGCGGACACGTTCTCCATACTGAAAGACTCGATGCGCTGTACTCCGCTGACACCAGCTAATGCGCTCTCAACAGGGATAGTTACTTCCTGTTCGACTGTTTCCGCTTGGGCATTGGGATATGGCGTGAGGACAACGGCTACTCGCAGGTCGATGTCAGGCAGCAGGTCGATTCCCGTACGCTGGAATGAGACTGTCCCGAACAGAATGATTGCTAACACGAGTACGGTCACGGCTACGGGTCGACGAACAGCTAACTTGGATAGATGGTGCATATGAGAGGTCCTCCTTGCTGTCAGGAAACAATAAAGTCGAGCAAATCAGGTCTTTCTAAGAGTGAAGCAATGAATGTGTAGTAAGACCCTAGTCCATTTCTTTGCGGAGGAAGGGATCTCCTGCTTTGACTCGAGTTTTTGGGTGTTGGAAAGGCCCGTTCATTGACTGTTTGGTGGTGGAAAGGGAAGCGGCTGTACATTGTCCGCAAGGAGGCTGAGCGCTGTATCGTCTCGCCAATCCAACGTGCCAGATACCAGAAGGACACTGTGATTAAACAGTGATTTTGCGCACTTATGATACACGTTTTCGAAGATGGTTATGTCAACAAGACCGTATTCGTCTTCTAATGTCAAGAAAACCACAGTCTTACCGCTCTTGGTTGGTGGACGATGGGGGCGGATAACCAACCCAGCGGTGAGGACTCTTTTGGTTGTTGTTTCGCGCAGCACTTTAGTGGATAGGACACCGCGCTTGTCTAGAGCCTGGCGGTAAAACTCCATGATATGGGCTGTGGGGGATAGACGGAGAACGCGAAACTCATTGACCCAACGCTGCCATGGAGTAAAATCTGGCAGTACTAGCCCAGTTTCTTGAACGAACAGCTGTCCCTGCCTGCTCTGAAGAAGCTTCGGCAGCTGCCAGAGAAGCTGGCGGCGATTCGATGTGAAGCGGTCAAACGCGCCGGCTAGGATCAGGTTCTCAAGCACATCTCTATCTAAATGTGTCTTGTACAAAAAATCGCTGATAGACTGAAAGGGGTGAGATTTCTGCAGGCCTTCGATCATCTCGGTATCGGTTTTTTCGATTCCTTTGACTTGTTGGAGTCCCACGCGAATTTCGGTGTCCGATGCCTGAAACGCTCTTCTGCTTTCACAAATATCTAGTGGTAAAATGGTTATGTTCAACTGCTTTGCTTGGTTAATCAAAGTATGGGGTGGATAGAAACCCATAGGTTGTTGATTTAAAAGCGCGGCATAAAAATGAGCAGGATAGTGCTTGAGCAGGTAGGCTGTCTTGTAAGCAGTATCCGCAAAGGCGGCTGCGTGTGCTTCACAAAACCCATAGCCAGCATAGCCCAAAATGTATGAAAAAATGGTTTCGGCGATCTCGCGCTCAATTCCTTGATTGACCGCTCGTGTGGTAAACTCTTGGCCGATGGCTTCCATTTCCTCATGAGAACGGAATTTGGTCATCGCTCGCCGCAGTCGATCAGATTCACCTGGAGAAAATCCAGCGATCGCAGCGGCAATTTCTATAACCTGTTCTTGATAGAGAACAACACCATATGTCTTTTCTAAAATTGGTTTCAATTTGGGATGAATGTAGCTGGGAGGCTCTAGGCCGTGTCTTCTTGCGATAAAAGGCTCAACCATATCGCCCTTGATGGGGCCGGGTCTGATAAGAGCTACGCTGGCGACAACGTCTTCGATGGAGTCAGCTCTGAGCCGTTGCTGTAAACTGCGTTGGGCGGGGCTTTCTAATTGGAAGACACCGACAGTGCTGCCGGAATTCAAAAGTGCATAGGTGTCAGGATCGTCTAATGGGATGGCTTCATAGGAGGCACCTTGACTCTCCATATAGACTGCAGCATCCTGCACGGCTGACAGTGTCCGCAGGGACAGGAGATCCAGTTTGATGAGGCCCAAATCTTCTATTGTTGTTTTGTCAAACTGAGTGATCCAGACATTTTTGGCCGATAACTGCAGCGGTGTTACGGCTGCAAGCGGTGGTCCGCTGATCACGATTCCGCCGAGATGTGTGCCCATGTGCCGCGGGAATCTATTTATGGCTGCACAGAAGTCCAAGAGCTTTTGGTACTTTGGTTCGTTTAAAGGATGCTTCTGCAGTTCGGGTAGACGCTGCAGCGCTGAGCGAATGCCGTCAGCCGGGACATGGGGAATATTTTTGGTGAGGCGCTGTAATTCATCCCTGCCAAAGCCAAAAGCACGTCCGAGATCGCGCAGGGCTGATCGAGCTTGGTATTCTGCGAATGTACAGACGGAGGCCGTGTGTTCAGTGCCGTATTTTTCATATACATACTCGGCAATGGTATCGCGGAATCGAGCGTCGAAGTCGATGTCAATGTCAGGATTTTGTGCTCGTTCGAGACTCAAAAATCGCTCAAAAAGAAGTCCGCGGGCGGCAGAATCAACATTTGTTATTTCCAAACAGTAGGCAACTGCTGAATCGGCGGCCGAACCGCGTCCTGCATAGCGAATTCCTTGTTTTTTTGCATACATGACTATGTCCCATACTGCTAAGAAGTAGTTAGCGGCATTGAGCTGACCGATGATCTGCAGTTCATGCTCGAGACGGTCGTTATGCGCTTGGGTGGGTGTCCCCCAGCGTCTTTCTGCCCCCTGCTGTGTGAGAGTCCGTAACAACTCCATCGATTGCTGTGGAGAAGACCCAGCAAAGTTAGGGAACATTCGGCGACCGAGCGGCAGACTGACTGTACAGCGCTCGACAATGCGAAGTGTATTCTGTACTGCTTCAGGGTAGTCGCTCAATCGGTGCTGCATTTCCTCCGGTGATGTGAAGTAGTTTTCCGCATTTAAAGGGCGTTCAGGGTGAATGTCTGTGGTGGTTGTTAAGGTTCGAGTACAGACTAGAAGATCGTGCACCTTCATCTGCTGTTTTTCAATGTAATGGACGTTGTTAGAGGCTGCCATCGGTATCCCAGTCTGTCTATGCAGTTCTGCTAAGCCTTCTAAAATATAGCGTGTTTTTGGTAAATAGCTGTTGATCATCTCCAGATAGATATTTTCACGGCCAAAGATCTCTAGGAGTAGCTGCAGTATTTGCTGGGCACGATCCGGTTGTTTTCGCAAAAGAGACTGGCATACTGCGCTTTGGCGACAGCCGGTTAAGACCAGCAGGTTTTCGTGAAAAGAGTGGAGAGTTTCCCACCGCACGCGCGGTTTCAGACGGTTTAGTTTGAAGCTGTCAGTGATAATACGGCAGAGATTTTCGTACCCGCGCTCGTTCTCTGCCAGCAGTGTTAAATGAGAATCGTCTTCACAGATAATCTCTGCTCCCTGAATGGGTTTTATGCCCAACGCGAGCGCTTGCTTATGAAATTCAACGGCCCCACTGACATTATGATGGTCAGTGAGGGCCATGGCGGGCATATTCCAGGCAGCAGCTTTTTCTAAGTATTGTCTGATTGGTGATGCACCGTCTAAGAAAGAATAAGGAGAGTGGACGTGCAGGTGTACAAACAAAAGGGTACCTCCTGAGGCCAGATTGATAAAATCAGAGCCTCTTTGGCAGGCGTCTGATTTTCTCTAACGTGACGAGTGCTCGGACACTTCGCTTTCCTAAAATGCCAGGTAACCGAAGTGTAAGGATGCACTCGTTTGGGAGCAGTGGATAAAATCAGAGCCTGCTTAATCATCCATACGGTACAGAATCCAGCTGTCAGCAGCTGGTTGGTAATGAAGTTCACAAAAAGAATTATCTGCTATCACGATAAACACCGTTATTTCTTGTTCTCCCCGCCACCACTCACCAATCTCTCGCCAATACTCCACGACATGCTCTACGAGGTAGAGTTTTTTATAGTAAAAATACTGGGGCCTATGGTTGTGTACAACCACAGATACACGCTGGCGGACGAATTTAGAGATGCTGCCTCTCCCACATAGCCAAAACTTTTTCGCGTCGTGGGATGGAAAGCTTCACCAGGTGCTGCCCCAATCGTGATTTTAACGTTTGTAGTTGGCGAGTAGGATTCTCTGTAAAGATGTCCAATTGTTTAGGGGTGGCTCGTTGAGACTGCTCGATTTGAATTTCTAGTGTATCCAAAACGGTGTCCGGCAGCGCTGCGCAAGCAGCGGCAAAAAGCACTTCTGCTTGGGATGCTGCTTCGGGCAGAGAGCGCAGACGCTGTTCGCGATGCAGCCCTTGCGTCCAGGTGATCGCTAGCTGTACTGCGAGCTTATGCTGCCGCTGGAGCTGACGGCTGAGATGGGCTGCCCCTTGCTGCAGGAGAGGCGTCAGCTGCTGGCGGTTAGTTAAGGGATGCATTTCGGGTATCGCCGTTATGTCGATTTTCCAGCGAATGCTGTCTTCTTCTTGACAGACAAGTGGTGTGCTGTCTTGTCCACGAGCCATCAGGTACAAATCCCTGCCGCGCTGCCCGAACTGTTCGCATAGAGCCTGCTGCGGAAGCTGTTGCAGATCGCCAAAGGTAAACACTCCTAGCTTCTGCAGTTGTTTTCGCTCGGCGAATGGCCAGTGCTCCAAAGATATCGTTTTCAGGAATGCAGTGACAGTTTCCGAAGTGAGTACAGTCCCTGATTTTTGGTGTGCCCCTAGTTTTGCAGCCAATTTACTGGGACCGGCAGCCCATATGCTGGATATCCCCCATGGAGTCAACTGCTGTTGAAGCGCTGCAGCCATTTCTTGGCTGCAGAGACTGCCGGGTAATTGGCAATACCATGCGTGCGGATACTCGACTTCGATTTTGTCGGTCCAGCTTGCACAGAAGTCCAGCCAAGGTTTAGCCAATTTTCGATAGTCCTCTAGGCAGATCTCCAGTACAGTGATTTCCGGGATTTGCCTTACGGTCTGAAGGGGTGTCTTCAGCGTAACCCCTTGGCTTCTCAACTCTGGCGAGAAATCCCATATGCGCTGGTCGGTCGTGAGGACGCACGGCGCTTTCGGTGTGGTTAATTGGGACACATAGAAGTGGCGTAATCCAAAGTAACAGATCATATGATCACCTCAACGGGGGTAATAAAATTCAAAGGCGAACACGTGTTTGTATGTAGTATACCACAGTTTTCCTCGAGGAGCTATACCGCAGAAAATTAGAATAGAATAAGGAGCACGTTATGAGACTGACATTTTTAGGAACCGGCACGTCCCATGGAGTGCCAGTTATCGGATGCGACTGCCATGTCTGCCAGAGCAAAAATCCAAAGAATAACCGAACGCGCTCGTCAATCTGGGTCCAGACACCGACTTTAAGCATAGTGATCGATACCGCTAACGAGTTTCGCATACAAGCACTCCGAGCAGGCATTGAACATGTGGATGCAGTTCTGTATACACATTGCCACGCGGACCATGTATTTGGCTTTGATGATCTGCGTATTTTTAGCCAACGCAGCGGAGTACCCATCCCTATTTTTGGCAACAAACCCACCATAGATGAAATGTACCAAGTGTTTGACTATGTGTTTCGCCAGACACAACGCGGCGGCGGCAAACCTCAGGTCGCACCTACCGTAATCGACAAACCGTTCTGTATTGGAAGTGACACGATCACCCCGATTCCAGTGAAGCACGGTATTCTGCCAATACTTGGATACCGCATTGGCACTATGGCATACGTCACAGACTGCAGTGCCATCAGCCCTGAATCATCGGGTCTTTTGGCAGGTATTGACGTGCTTATTCTAGGGGTTATCCGCTACGAACCGCATCCTACACATATGCATGTGGAT
>SLOG01000252.1 GCA_007132635.1 Limnochordia bacterium | reverse complement strand
TCATCCACCAGATGCGCAAGTTTGATAATATATATGACTCCCACCGTTACTGGATTATCGAAAAACTCGCTGGTTCGCCCGTCGCGCAGTAGAGTCTTTCCATCCCTGCGAATTCCCGCCTCTTCCAGTTTGTCCATAACCTCGATTTCGGTGGCTCCGTCGAACACCGGAGTAGCGACATGAATACCCAGCGCTCGAGCGGCCATGCCTAAGTGTGTTTCGAGAACCTGCCCAATGTTCATGCGCGACGGTACACCTAGAGGGTTTAGCACAATCTCCACAGGGGTCCCATCCGGAAGGTACGGCATGTCCTCTTCTGGGAGTATGCGGGATATGACCCCTTTGTTACCGTGCCGTCCTGCCATTTTATCGCCTTCCGATATCTTGCGCTTTTGCGCAACGTAAGCCCGCACAAGGCGGTTGACGCCCGGCGAGAGTTCATCGCCATTCTCGCGAGAGAAGACTTTGACATCAACGATGATGCCGCCTTCGCCGTGAGGAACTCGGAGCGAGGTGTCGCGCACCTCTCTGGCCTTCTCTCCAAAAATGGCTCTGAGAAGCCTCTCCTCTGCTGTTAACTCAGTTTCCCCTTTTGGTGTCACTTTACCCACCAATATATCTCCAGGTTTCACCTCGGCCCCCACCCGGATTATCCCGCGTTCATCCAGATCGCGTAGGCTGTCTTCCCCCACATTGGGAATATCTCTCGTGATCTCCTCGGGCCCTAACTTGGTGTCCCGGGCTTGAGCCTCATATTCTTCAATATGAATTGAAGTGAAGACATCATCTTTAACCAGCTTCTCACTGAGCAGGATCGCGTCCTCATAATTGTAGCCTTCCCACGGCATGAACGCCACAATGACGTTGCGGCCCAACGCTAACTCGCCTAAATCCGTAGATGGTCCATCAGCTAAAACGTCTCCAACCTCAACCCTTTCACCCTTAACAACACGGGGTTTCTGGTTGATACAAGTCCCCTGGTTTGAACGCTGGAATTTCAAGAGCCGGTAAACGTCCCTACCCTCCGAGGTCTCAACAATGATCTCTGCCCCGGTTACTCGTTTAACGATACCGCCCCGCAAGGCGATTAACACGGCACCAGAATCTATGGACGCCTTATACTCCATTCCAGTGCCTACAATGGGAGCTTCCGCCCGAAGAAGCGGTACCGCCTGCCGCTGCATATTCGCCCCCATCAAGGCACGCGCTGCATCATCGTTTTCAAGGAAGGGAATGAGAGCAGTGGCGATACTCACGATCTGTTTCGGGCTGACATCCATGAAGTCCACTTGTTTTGAATTCACAATCCGGATCTTCTCTCGATCCCTCACAGTCACGCGATCTTCGACATATGAACCAGATTCTTCTATTGCCTCATTGGACTGGGCGATAATGTAATTGTCCTCTTCATCAGCCGTTAGGTACACAATTTCGGGGGTCACGACTCCGTCTTCAACCCGCCGATAAGGAGTCTCAATGAAACCGAACTCATTGATCCGAGAGTACGTGCACAACGAACCAATCAAGCCAATATTCGGACCCTCCGGAGTCTCAATAGGGCACATCCGTCCATAGTGAGAATGATGGACATCGCGCACCTCAAATCCCGCACGCTCACGAGACAACCCACCTGGTCCCAAGGCACTGAGCCGACGTTTATGCGTCAGTTCTGCCAAAGGGTTCGTTTGGTCCATGAACTGAGACAGCTGACTGGACCCGAAAAACTCCTTAATTGAAGCAACAACTGGCCGAATGTTGATAAGCGCCTGAGGAGTGATAATATCAACATCCTGAATCGTCATCCGCTCGCGCACAACACGTTCCATACGACTCAAGCCGATACGGAACTGATTCTGCAGGAGTTCGCCCACGCTTTTCAAACGACGATTACCCAAATGGTCAATATCATCCACTGTGCCGACGCCAAGACGCAGATTGACAAGGTAGCTAATCGCGGCAAAAATGTCTTCTCGAGTAATGGTCTTAATATCCGAGGTCGGCTGGCCATTACCGATTATTTTGAGCATATCGCCTTCTTTGGTTGTCACACTTATCGCGTGAAGACCTGCATTTTGAAGCGCTTCAGCCTTGCGCCGTGTAATCCGTTCACCCGCCTCAACAATCACTTCTCCCGTAGACGGATCTGCTAGTGCCTCAACCGCCAACCGGTTCACCATGCGCTCGGTTACTCGCAGCTTCTTGTTAATTTTGTAGCGTCCAACGCCCGCCAAGTCATAGCGTTTTGGATCATAAAAAAGGGTTTCAAACAAACTCCGGGCACTTTCCTCAGTCGGTGGCTCTCCGGGACGCAAGCGTTTGTAGATCTCTATCAATGCATCTGCTTCCGAGTCGGTATTGTCTCGCTCAAGCGTAGCTCGTATTGGCTCCGAATCCTCAAACAGATCCAAAATCTTCATATTGCTGGACACACCGAGCGCGCGAATCAAGACCGTCACAGGAATCTTTCGTGTTCTATCAACCCGGACGGACACCACATCGTTGCTGTCCATTTCAAACTCTAACCAAGCCCCGCGGTTGGGGATAATGCTAGCTGAATGGAGAGGTTTTCCGCTAGCATCGACGGAAAAACTAAAGTAAGCACCAGGAGACCGGACCAATTGGCTGACAATGACTCTTTCAGCACCATTTATGATAAACGTGCCTTGCTCGGTCATGAGCGGAAAATCACCCATGAACACTTCCTGCTCCTTCACTTCACCGGTCTCTTTGTTGATCAAACGAACGCGGGCCCGCAAAGGCGCAGCATATGTCACGTCCCGATCCTTACAGTCCTCAACAGTGTACTTTGGCTCGCCCAAATTGTAGTCAAAGAACTCCAGCACGAGATTCCCTGTGAAGTCTTGGATCGGCGAGATATCTTGAAACATCTCCAGCAGACCCTCGGTCAAAAACCAATCGTACGACTTCCGTTGAATTTCGATCAGATTGGGCATTTCCATGACTTCACGGATCTTGCTGAAGCTCAGCCGTTTCCGTTTTCCTTCTTGAATGGCTACTGCCAAAAGCCCTCACCTCTCCCTTTCGATAAACCCCTGGTTCTCTAGAAGGCAGTTGATTTTCTCGATTTTGACGAGTGCCAGTTCACGCCGCTTGCCTAAAATACCAGGTAAACGGCGTAGCGTGATGCCCTCGTCCGTAGTAAAGCGGGAAAAATCAACGTCTTCCTAGAACGTTCGGCTGTACCCTCCACACACAAGATAAGGCGGATACCCCTAAACAACCCTCATGTATAGGAAATCATGCCGTAATTTCCTATACGACAACGAAAAGCAAGGGGGACGCCCCCTCGCTTCCATCCTTTTTTCCGCATTTTTGGCATCCAGCAGACTACTTCCCATGGCTGTCCTCCAAAAAATATCCACGATATGCAGGAATAACTAGGCCTGATGTTGAATTGCACTTATGTGGGATTATCTCCCTTTAACGATACTAACATATCATATCACGCTGACTCGACCCGTGTCAAGCAGTGTTTTCGCGCCTGTCAAGACTAGAAGGTCGGTACCTTCATAGAGCCAACCCGGAAAAACGGAACCCCCGCAATGGGCGTTCCGTTTTCTTTGCGCCAAACTATTTGACGTCGACTTGAGCTCCAGCTTCTTCTAATTTTCCCTTAACTTCCTCTGCCTCATCCTTGGAAACCGCTTCTTTGACAGCAGCCGGCGCTCCATCAACCAACGCTTTGGCCTCTTTCAGGCCGAGCCCTGTGATCTCCCGAACAACCTTAATGACACCGATCTTCTTGTCACCTGGGCTGAGAAGAACCACATCGAACTCAGTCTGTTCTTCCTCCACTGCTTCGCCGGCACCAGCACCCGGCATTGCCATAGCTACAGGAGCTGCCGCAGACACTCCAAATTTGTCTTCCATCTCTTTCACCAGTTCAGACAACTCTAGCACCGTCATATTTTCGATAGCTTGCAGGATTTCTTCCCGAGTCATTTATACTGCCTCCCCGTAATGTTTTCGTAGTTCTACGCTCCCGCTTCCTCTTTCTGCTTTCGCACTGCCTCCAATGCGTAAACGAAGTTGCGGATATTCCCCTGCAACACATTGACCATGCCGGCAATCGGAGCCTGCATGCCTCGTACTACCTGTCCCAACAAAACCTCGCGTGACGGCAGATCAGCTAGCGCCTTAACACCGTCGATATCCAAGAGCTCTCCGTCCAGCAAACCACCCTTGACCTCCAAGGCTTTGTGATCCTTAGAAAAGTCACTGATGATCTTAGCAGCCACCACCGGATCATCATACCCAAATGCGATGGCGGTTGGTCCGGTCAGCAGTGGAATTATGTTCTCAACCCCAGCTTCTCGCGCCGCCCGAATGGTCAGAGTATTCTTCAGCACCTTATATTCCACGCCTGCTTCTCGCAGTTGTTTGCGAAGTTCGGTCACCTCTGCTACGTTCAGACCACGATAGTCAGCAATCACAGCTCCCTGAACACGGCTTAAGCGTTCCTTGACTTCTTCGACAACCTGAACCTTATCCGGCCTTGCCATTCTGTCACCTCCTCATAATCAACTACATGCAGCCCACATTAACTCTAGATCTAGATTCGGGCAGTTCCGCATGGCGATCCCGTCGGCCAAAAAAAGAAAAGGACCTCCATAGACAACAGGAGATCCAAAACACGCACAAACGCACTGTGCAAGTCGAGTGGATGCACCTCGGCTGGCTGCACACTTTAAGCCCTTTATGGGCACCAGCTGTCTACGGTCTATGCGACTAAAACCTAAACAAGTATACCACTCGAATCGAATCCGGTCAATAGAATGGATCAAGCCTCTCCCGGATTGACCCGAATTCCCGGTCCCATGGTGGATGAAACGGCAAGCTTCCTGATGTAGACACCTTTCGAAGCCTGAGGACGAGCTTTTGTCACAGCGTCGAGAAGCGCTCGGTAGTTACCCATCAATTTGTCCTCATCGAACGACACCTTGCCGATAGGGACGTGCATACCAGCCTCTTTGGTCACGCGAAACTCGACTTTACCAGCCTTCACGTCCGACACAGCCTTAGCCACTTCCATTGTCACAGTTCCGGTCTTGGGGTTCGGCATGAGGCCGCGAGGGCCTAATACTCGACCAAGCTTACCAACAACACTCATCATATCGGGGGTGGCAATGGCGACATCGAAATCCAACCATCCGCCTTGAATGCGTTCTGCCAAATCTTCGGCTCCTACGACGTCGGCCCCAGCAGCCTCAGCTTCCTGGGCCTTTTCCCCCTTGGCAAAAACGGCGACAGTAACGTCGCGGCCAGTCCCGTTTGGCAGCACAACAGTACCACGCACCTGCTGATCCGCGTGCCGCGGATCGACACCGAGCTTAAAAGCCACTTCTACAGTTTCATCAAACTTCGCGGTTGCACACTTTCGGATCAACTGCAGCGCTTCAGCCGGCGGGTACACTCGACTGCTGTCTACTAACTTACGAACATCTTGATAACGCTTTCCCTTGTTAGCCATTCTCTCATTCCTCCTTTGTGGTGCAAGCGGGAAATCCCCTCCCACGAACATCATGCAGTCAAGACCACAGGACAGCAGAAACGCCGCTGCCTTCCTAATCCTCGACTACGATTCCCATGCTGCGAGCAGTGCCCTCAATCATCCGGGTAGCAGCGGCAAGATCTGCTGCATTGAGATCGACCATCTTCAACTCTGCGATCTCCCGAACCTTACTCCGCTTCACGGTGCCAACCTTTTCGCGGTTCGGCACACCGGACGCCTTTTCGATATTCATTGCCTTTTTCAAGAGGATCGCTGCTGGCGGCGTCTTGGTGATAAAGGTGAACGATCGGTCTTCAAAGACAGTGATAACTACAGGGATAATCATCCCCGCTTGACT
>SLOG01000007.1 GCA_007132635.1 Limnochordia bacterium | reverse complement strand
CGCTCGGTCGACTATATGCTGGACATACAAAGAGAACTTGCTAGGCTTAGGGATACTTGAGTTACCCGTGCCTGGTATCGTCAAAAGAAACAGCCATCCTTCGTCAGATGGAATACATGGGTCCATGGTGGGGAAGGGGATATAGCGCCGACCACTTTGCATCTTTGCGGTATCGACGTTCCAGACTGGGTGGAAGGCTGACGCTGTGGGTTGTGGATACTGGTGATGAATTTGAGATGCCGAAAATCTAGTCGGGTGAAAAATAAATCACCTTCAACTGCCTTCTTGCACCGGTTTTCTGTTGGTCCGAGATTTTGGGGATTAAAAGGGATGCACGGCAACGATAGATAAACCAGTGAGGCTCCTATAGCCACGGACTAGCAAAAGAAGGCCAGTTGATGTTAATGTCATCGTCGGCGCTTGCTAAGCTCTGTCTGCACAAACGCTTCGTTCCCTCGGCCGCCTGGTCCAGCGAGATTAAGTTGTCCAAATCCAGATACAGCCTCGTGAGTGCCATCGAGAGTTGGATCCGTATACTGGACAAACCAGTCAGTTAACTGAGCTTTTAGTCGCCTGCACGTGTCAGCATACAGAGGTTCTTCTACCAAATTACGTTCTTCGTCCGGATCATCTGCTAGATGGTATAACTCATGAGGTCCGTATGGGTATCGGTGCACGTATTTCCACTCTGTCGTTCGAATCATGCGTACAGGACCATACTCATCAAAGACAACCACAGGCCTGTGGTTGGATTCTCGTTGAGGGTCAGGCAAGCCTTGAAGCACGGATGCAAAGCTCCGACCAGGGAGTGAATCGACTGCAGGACAGGGAATGTCCAGATAATCCAAAAGCGTAGGGAAGACGTCATAGTGACTAAGCAGCTCTTCACAGACCCGCCCGCCTGGAATAGCTGCAGGATGGGAGATGATCATCGGCACTTTCACTGATGTATCAAACATGTTCTGCGGGAATGTTCCGTTTCCTTTGCCCCAGATCCCATGATGACCCATGTTCATCCCATTGTCACTCGAGAAGATCACTAAGGTATTATCCCTTACTCCCATTGCTTTCAGTTTGTCGAGTATCCGGCCTATCCCCTGATCCATAGCCGTTACAGCTGCGTAGTACCCTTGGAGCAACTCCTTGCGCAGCTTTCCCTCTCCTCGAGGGGCTGTTGCAGCCAGCCAGGGATGGGCGGGCATGTCAGGCACGGACTCAAAAGCACAGGCTTCGTAGGAATCGTAGATTTCCGATGGGTGCTGCTCTCGCTCCCAAGGGGAGTGGGGTGCTGTGTAGTGTACGCCGAGATAGAAAGGAGCGTCAGTTGATCGTTGTTCTTCTAGGAATACCAATGCATCGTCTGAAATAAGATTGGTGATGTAGTGATCCTCGAAGGCCACTCGGCCGTTGCGTACTGTGTCAGGTTTGTAGTAGTCGCAGCCGCCTCGCGCTAGGGTGAACCAATGGGAAAACCCTTTCTGCGGACGAATGCTATCTCCCAAATGCCACTTTCCGCTTAGACCACATACGTAACCATGATCCGCCAATAATTCCGTATAAGCTAGTTGACCTTGTAGGTACTCAATGGGCTTTTTCTCACTGCTCAGCACATTAGATTGCTTAAGAGAAGTGGGGAGACTCTCGTAATCTACGTTTCCGGATCGGATCCAATCGTGGACACCGTGAGCAGACGGGATTCGCCCTGTCAAGATTGATGCTCTGGCAGGAGAGCACACGGGAGACACACAGAAGAAATTGGCAAACCTAATTCCTGAACCGGCTAGTCCATCTAAGTGCGGTGTGCGAATCTCTTTGTTGCCAGCGCACCCTAGTGCCCAAGCCCCCTGATCATCAGACAAAATGAACACAATGTTGGGGTTTTGCTTTCTAGGGTCATTCATAGCCCAAAATCCCCTTAATCGCTTCCATTTCTGCTTGGCCAAGGGGACCGAATTGCATGGCCTTGGCATTTTCCTCAACCTGCTGCACCGTTTTAAAACCAGGAATCGGAATCGTATTCTGGCTGCAGCCCCATAGCCAAACCAGCGCTCCTTGAACAAGAGTCCTCCCATCGGTCTGCAGAATGTCGCGGGCTAACGCTAGCTTATCTAACCACTCTGGCAGTGGTTTGTTATCTTGGAAGAAACGCATCCAGGCAGGTGCCTGCTCCTTGTCATTACCGCTGTTATGATACTGGTACAAGTCGATATAGTCAGTCTGAAGGGGCCCCAGTACGTCCTCCGAGTGACCGCCGCCATACACATCAGCATTCTCACTAGACCAAAAAGGTCCGCCTATGGCCCAACAGCCTAGGCCCGTAGCACTGACCAGCAGTTCTGATCGTCCTAGCCTTCGTTCCACGATCCTCACCTCATATCGAATTTATCTTTTCTACTGTACTCTTCGTGTAACGCAGATAGTTTTCCTTTGGCTGAGCCTTCTTCCTGGTCTCTCCTTTGCATTTCGAGAAGGTCTGCCGAGAAAGAGGAGTTGAGCTGTCTTTCCGGAAGTCTTGTATTGAGGTGATGTTCGTTGAACAAAAATGGTGAGGTAAAAATTGTTTACGATCAGTGGGGAAATGAGTATGATGGGTATATTTCCGAAGAAAACAAGTTCGCTGAAGAAGCAGCCTATTACCGGGACATTTTCGACCGTCACGGGGTCAAGACTGTGCATGATGCAGGCTGCGGTACCGGCCGGCACACGACATACTTCGCCGAATTTGGCTATAACGCAGAAGGGTCAGATTTGAGCGAAGGCATGCTGGTTAAGGCGAGGGAGCGGGCGAAAAAGAAGGGGCTTGATATACGGTTTACACAAGCACCGTTTCAAGAGCTGCATAACCGTGTCCATAACCAGGCAGACGGAGTCCTCTGCGCTGGTCTGGGTATAGCCCACTTGCTGGATGATAGCGAACTGCGAACGGGGCTGGAGAACTTGTATGGCATCATGAACAGGGGCGGTGTGATCATCTTCGAAAACCGCCGGTTAGAGGATCTGGTCAACGCCGATAGCAAAACAAGCTTCGGTCCCCTCCAGGTGTATGAGGAGAATGAGGATCAGACACTGAATTTCCGAGTGCTGCAAGACAACGATGATAATTCAGTCACGTACAACGTCATCAGCTTTAAAAAGGATGCTGACGGGGCCTGGGATTACGGTGTGCGATCGTTTTCTTTGCGATCCGGCATCACCGCAACACTGCAGGAAGTGCTTCCCAAAGTGGGCTTTAGCAAAGTGACGGTGATTTCCGGTGTTGAGTTTTTGAAAGAACATGGCAAAACAGATCTGACTATCGCCGTGAAGGCATAACCAGATTTCTAGCTCGATACGCAAACCGCAGAAGCTCTCCTGATAAAAAACCGGGATTTTCTGCGGTTTGCGTGATACATCCTTGCTTGTTAGGGCTGCAAAAGACATTCAGCGGCCCATGCAGCCATGGTGCGGAGTCGTTCATCCGAACTGGAAAAATGCTTTCTTACCAGGGGTTCGGCACCCTGATCCCTGCTATTCCCGACGGCTCGCAGTGCGTTGACCTGCCATCGAACGAAGTCGTCGTGGTAGAAAAACTGAGGATAGACAACGCGATGAAAGAACTCCTCTTTCATGCTCAAAACCGATCGCGGTGACAGATGCTGCGCAATTTCATCAAGATAAGGCTCCGAAGAAACCGGGTCCCACTGTCCTTTGTTGAGGGGGCACACATTCTGACAGACGTCACAGCCATACAGCCAACTGCCCATGGGCTGGCGTAGTGGCTCTGGAGTCAAGCCTGGCGCGTGAAACGTGAGATAGGCTATACAGCGAGACCAGTCCATAGTGTAAGGATCACTCAACGCTTCGGTCGGGCACGCCTCGATACAGCGACGACAGCTGTGAGGGCAAGCAGCCGGTCCGGCCTGCTCAGTCTAGCAAGAGACTGCACGTTTATCGCCTCACTGGTCTCTTCGGGAGACAACCAGGTATTCCTACTTCTGTGGAAGGCCGACAAAATCAACGCCTTCCTAAATAATCGGAGCTGCATCCTCAAACAATACTGGGTAGTAGAAGGAGTCGCCGCCGACTTCGATCAACAGAAACATCAGGACATCGGTTTCTACATTGGCTCCGTTAACCTCCACGTCATTCCCTATCAAGAACACAGCAACAGGATTGTCGAATTCTGATGACAATAAAGTGAAATCGGCCTGGGTAAGGTCTTCGCTATACCAAAGACTGATGGTGGCAGGGTCGTTGGTGCTCGAGTCAAAACCCGTATCCAGAACACGAACATCAAAACGGTCTAACTCTGTGTCGGCTAGGATTACATCATCGTTGATCACTTCGACCTGCACGGCAGTTACTCCGAGGCCTGATACCCACAGTGTATACGTGCCGTCGGGGACAGTGATTTGGTATTCACCTTCGAGGCCTGTGCCAAGAGGGAGTAGAGGCATCATATCGACTTGATCGTCCACATAGTGATCGAGACCCACTGTCAAAACGGCATTTGCATCCAGGTCACCGACCACCGACAGCGTACCGGAGACAACGTTCGTCGACAATGTAGTTCCTCCACCGCCAAGACATCCTGTCAGGAGTACCGCAGATAGTATCAAAGCGAAGTATATTCCGATTCTCTGTTGCATCGTGATCGCTCCTCTCTTTTGCTGGGTATATAAAGGATATCAACTAAGTTTATTATAACATGATTGGGCAAATTCGCAACATCAAAACGGACTTTGTCGGATTGCTCGCTGGGATCTTTGGCATCCGTTGACAAGAGTGAGAAACTGGGTGTTTTAGGAAAACGAGCAGTTCTTACCCCGCAAGATCGGGGTTCCTCCGATATTCTCCGTTTTGACAGAGGCGATAAGCATTGATATGATAATAATGAATGATTTGGCTTATTGGGTTTTTGCAGTGGAAGTGACTTTGTCTTCGCAACACTTGGGAGGGTGGTGTAAGAGAAGCGAAGATCGGTGGCAGTAAGTTGCGACCGTACAGGACTGAACAGAATTGGTTCGAGCTGCAAGAAGGTTATACGATAAGCCAAACACTACACACAGGAGGTTTTACCGTGAAAAGCATTGCAAGACTGACGCTCATACTTATTTTCGCAGTAGCACTATCTACAGGATTGACAAGTGAAGCAGCTGGAGAAACGGTTATATTTGGTGACTTCAGTTGGGACAGTGTGCAAGTTCATAACCGCATTGCCGGGTTTATCATAGAACACGGCTATGGGTACGATGTTAGTTATGAGTTCGGCGAGAGCATTCCCATCCTTTTAGGCTTGCGTCGGGGCGATGTCGACGTCAGCATGGAAGGCTGGGTGGACAATTGGTACGATGCCATGCTTGATGCTCACCGTAACCACGAAGTCATCACCCTTGGACGCAATTTTCCCGATGCTCCGCAGGGCTGGTATGTACCGACCTACGTAATCGAAGGCGATGAAGAACGCGGCATTGAGGCCGTAGCCCCTGATCTGAAATCGGTGTTCGATCTACCGCAGTATGCAGAGCTTTTTCAGGACCCAGAAGATCCTAGCAAAGGGCGCTTCTACAATGCTCCCACCGGCTGGGTCGCCCATGACATAAACAACGATAAACTAGAAGCCTATGGCTTAGACGAATACTTTAACTCTTTCAATCCCGGCTCTGATGCTGGGCTTGGTGCGGCCATGATGCGGGCCTATGAACGCGGCGAGCCGATTGTCGCCTATAACTGGGAGCCTAATTGGCCGTTGGGTCTGATGGACATGACCATGCTCGAAGAGCCGGAATATGATCCAGCACAGTGGGACGAGAACTTTGCTACAGCTTATCCCGCTACAGCTGTTGAGATCGTTATCAACGCTGGATTCGCAAGTCGAGCTCCGAATGTTGTTAGTTTCCTAGCTTACTATGAGACAACGATTGAGCAGACGAATGAGTGTCTT
>SLOG01000118.1 GCA_007132635.1 Limnochordia bacterium | reverse complement strand
CGTCTCCGTAATCCCCCACCGACAACGGAGTCCGCATCACCTCATGCACAACGCTCTGCAGAGCAGCCTCGGAAAGCTCTTCCTTTAAACCATCCCCAACGTGAAAGACGACGCTTCGTTCAGGCAGCGAAAGGACAAGAGCCAGTCCCCGCTCTGGCGGATTCAGGTGGCCAGCTAACGGATCGAGGGACAGCTTCACTGCCGCATCCACGACAAAGATAGCTAATTCTACACCATGGTCACTACCAAGACTGTCGCCCAACACGTGGAGATACCCTTGGTACTGCCTGTCCAATACGCCCAGAGGGTCAGTCACATATCCCTTCGAAGCAGGCAGCGAAACAGCCGCCACTGCATTCCCGGAAACACAGAAAGCCAAAAAGACCAGAATAAGAAGGAACCGAGCAGTGTTACGAAATAACGAAGGGTTCATCGACATATACCTCATCCTCAATTTCCCATAGAAAGCCGTCGGCCGTGATTTCCTGAAGCAGCGAGTAGACAGACTGCCGCTGTTCCGGATGCAGAACGACCGTATACATAACATCCGCCTGATACTCGGTAGCGGCAATCTGAACCCCCGCTCGTCGGAGTTCGTTTTCTACCTTCCCCGACATCCCATAATCCACTGTCACGGAATACTGCTCGCAAGGGACGCGTCGCACGGCGCCAGCAGCCACTAGGGCAGCCTTCCCTGCAGCTCCATAGGCGCGTACCAATCCACCTCGACCAAGCAGCGTCCCGCCGAAATACCGCGTAACAGTCACCAGCACATTTACCAGCTCCAGTTTCTTGATAACGTCCAGGACGGGTATTCCGGCTGTGCCCGATGGTTCTCCATCATCGCTGTACCTCTGCGTTAACCCATTGACGCCAATGACATAGCCAAACACCGTATGATTTGCATCGTGAAACTGTTCCCGAACAACGGAAAGCCGCTCTTCCGCTTCAGCAGACGAAGCAGTTGGGTAAGTTCTTCCAATAAACCGGCTCTTTTTGACAACGATCTCGGCCTCTCCCATTCCTGCTGCAGTTCTATACATCTCGAACACCGCTGTTCACCTCGCACATAGCCTTCCACACCAAGCGGGATCCTCCTTCCTGCGCTCATGTGGTGTTGAGGCAGGAGATGTCCAGGGCCAACAGCGAATACAGTTGCAGCAGACATGGTTGACGCTGAAAGGAAGGAGTTTCCATTCTTATGAACACAGCCAAACAGATTGCTCTTGAATTAGGGGTCAGAGAACAGCAGGTGCAGCAGACGATCCGCCTGTTGGATGAAGGAAGCACGATACCATTTATCGCCCGCTACAGAAAAGAAGCTACCGGCGAACTAGACGAAATCGTCATACGCGACATATCCCATCGGGTGGACTACCTACGTCACCTGGACGAACGACGAGAACAGATTCGCCAACTCATCGCTGAGCAGGATAAGCTCGACGACAGGACGGCACAAGCTCTCGATAGCGCAGTCGCGCTGCAGGAACTTGAAGACATCTACCGACCGTTCCGCCCAAAACGACGGACGCGCGCTTCCATCGCTAAAGATAAAGGGCTAGAACCGTTGGCCGATGCCTTGGCTGCCCAAAACGCAGAAGACCCGACGTCTTTGGCCTCGGAGTTTCTATCCGAAGACGTATCGACGACGGAAGAAGCGCTTCAGGGGGCCCAAGACATACTAGCCGAACGCTATGCGGACGACCCCGGGATCAGAGACAAAGTAAGACGGTTTTTCCGGCGCCGAAGCAGGATTGTCTGTGAAGCGGCCGGAGATGACGATTCCGGCGACTTTGCCATGTACTTCGGTTACGCCGAAGCCGTTTCATCGATACCCCCACACCGGATTCTGGCCATTAACCGCGGCGAGCGAAGAGAAGTACTAAAGGTGCGCCTTGAATTGGACGCTGAACCCCTTTTGCTGGAGCTCGAACGAGACATAGTCAAGTCCAGTCGTTCTCCGGCTGTTACCTGCATCAAGGCAGCCCTTGCGGACGGATTTCAGCGTCTAATCTCCCCGAGTGTGCAGCGCGAACTCCGGAATGAACTCACTGTCAAAGCTGAAGAACACGGCATCCGCATGTTTGGCCGCAACCTTCACAGCCTGCTGATGCAGCCGCCTGTGCGCGGCCGGACCATCATCGGCATCGATCCGGCTTACCGCACTGGCTGTAAGGTCGTCGCTGTTAACGCCTATGGGGACTTGCTTGAATACACGACAATCTATCCCCATGAGCCAAAACGCCAGTGGAGAGAATCCATGGACACCTTGAGTCGATGGGTGAAAAACTATGCGGCCGAGTTAGTTGTCATCGGTAATGGCACGGCCAGCCGCGAAACCGAACAGTTGGTAGCTGAGCTAATCCAGACGAAAAACCCTGCGCTTCAGTATGTGGTCACAAACGAAGCCGGCGCCTCGGTGTACTCCGCATCGGATACGGCTCGAGCGGAGTTTCCCGAATTGGACGTCGCCATGCGGGGGGCGGTATCTATCGCTCGGCGAGTGCAAGATCCCCTTGCCGAACTGGTCAAGATCGATCCGAAGTCCATTGGCGTTGGACTGTACCAGCATGATGTCGACCAAAAGGCTCTGTCGAGGACTCTGGGCGAAGTCGTAGAAAGTTGCGTCAACTACGTCGGTGTAGACGTCAACAGTGCCTCAAACGCATTGCTGCAGTACGTTGCAGGGTTGTCTCCGGCGGTAGCAAAGCATATCACTGCGCATCGTCAGTCCATCGGTGCATTTCACGAACGCCGCCAGTTATCCCAAGTCAAAGGGTTAGGGCCGAAAAAGTTCGAGCAGTGTGCCGGTTTTCTCCGGATAGCTGATGGTCAGGACCCTCTGGATAACACCGCTGTCCATCCAGAATCCTACCCCGTCGCCCGAGGGATATTGGAGTCGATTGGCCATTCACCTGACGATCTGCGCAGTTCCAGTACGCTGGAGTTAGTTCGAGAGAAACTCAAAGCATTGTCCGCTCCCGAACTAGCCAAGACACTCCAAGCAGGCGAGCCCACAGTGAGGGATATCCTGGCTAACTTAGCCCAACCTGGACGGGATCCCCGGGACGAACTTCCCCCACCGATGTTTAGGGCCGATGTTCTGACGATTGACGATCTGGAAATAGGTATGACCCTTAAAGGGACGGTTCAGAATGTCGTGGACTTCGGAGCTTTTGTGGACATCGGTGTGAAGAAAGCGGGCTTAGTGCATATTTCCCAGCTCAGCAGTTCGTTTGTCAAGCAGCCCCTCGATGTGGTTCAGCCCGGAGACATTGTGGAAGTTCAGGTGATATCGATCGAAGCGAAACAAGAACGTATCGGTCTCACCATGGTGATTCAACGCTGACGATAGCGAGATTTATCGGCAGCAAATCCGTCCGGGTAGCGCTGTCGCAGTTTCTCGATGTTGTGCTCTGCGACCTCGCTCAAAGAAAGACCGGTTGTATCTGCCAGATTGGCCAAGTACCAAAGGACATCACCAAGCTCATCCTTGAGTTTGTCTGCATCCAGAGAATGGCCATGAAAGACCACCTTTTTTAGATAGTCACAGACTTCTCCAGATTCGCCGGCGAGGCCCATTCCCAGGTTGGCAAAACGCATGGAATCCTCGACATTCTGGTTAAGTGTGCGGCGTGCAAGCCTTTGGTATTCATCGAAATTCTCCATACGGCATTTCTCCTTTCCACAATTCGACTGTCAGAAACCTTCGGCATAGCCGATTGTGTTCCTGCAGTCACCGAAAAACGGAGGGTATATCGTGAACTTCATTTTCTTCAATCCCGACGAAATGCGGGCCGAAAGCATCGGGTGCTGGGGCCACCCGTTAGTGTCAACACCGAACATGGATCAGCTGGCCGCAGAGGGTACCCGTTTCTCAGAGGCACACGTCACCCATACAGTGTGTTCGCCATCCCGCTGCAGCGTGCTGACAGGATGGCATCCACACATACGTGGACACCGCAGTCTGTACCATCTGCTCGCCCCTGACGAACCCAATCTTTTCCGCTACCTGCGAAAACACGGTTGGCAGGTAGTCTGGTACGGAAAGAATGATGCCTTATCCCCGGAATCCTTTCCGGATTCTGTGGATAAATATGGGAGCGAACCAGGAAGACCAGCGGGACAGCCCCAAAACCCTTATCCAGAGGACCACCCCCTTTATCACTCGTTTCTCCACGAGCCCCGAGGTGGGTTCGAGGATACCGCCGACTATGCCAATGTACAGAAAGCCATAGGCTTTCTCCAAAGTCAGCCTTCAGAACCCTTTGCCGTCTATCTTCCTCTCATCCAGCCGCATCCACCGTACGCAGCTCCTCATGGATATCACGATATGTACTCTGCCGAAGATATCCCGCCGCTCCGTCCGGTGTGTTCCCAAGGAAAGCCAGATTTTATGCAGCGTATCCGAGCGACGAGACGGCTCAACGAACTGACCGAGCATCAGTTTCGGGACATCAACGCCAAGTACTTGGGAAGCATCAGCTACGTGGATGCGCTCCTGGGCCAGCTCCTTCAGACGCTTGACGAAACCGGCTTAGCAGACGAAACGGCTGTCATCGTATGGTCCGACCACGGAGATTGGGCTGGCGACTACGGGTTGGTAGAAAAATGGCCTGCTGGGCTTGATGATACGCTCACACATGTTCCGTTGATTATGCGAGTGCCAGGGTTTCCCTCAGGCAATACCGTTGCTTCTGGTGTGCAGCACTTTGACATTATGCCTACCGTTCTGGAATTGGCAGGCATACCCTGTGAACACTCACATTTCGCTCAATCACTGATCCCGCACCTGGAAGGACGGCCGTCAGAAGCTAGACGTTTGTTGTTCGCAGAAGGGGGTTACGACCAACCCCATGATATGTGGTGTTTTGAAGGGCGAACAGGAACGTCAGCTGAGAGCCTGAGCAAGCCGAACCATATTTATTACCCGAAAATCTACCTGCAGCAGGCTGAACCGTACACTGTCTGTCGTTCGGTCATGGTACGCTCTGAGACCCATAAGCTTATCCGCCGAACACAGCAGATCCATGAACTGTATGATCTAAAAAGGGACCCCCACGAACTGCAGAACGTTTATGAACAAGCAGATTTCCGGAGTATTCGCGATGAGCTGGAGCAGGAACTCTTGGATTGGTATCTGCGCACATCGGATGTAACCCCATGGTATGAAGATCCGCGGGGACTTCCTATAATTGAGTGATCACACTTTTATTCTCTGACTGCGCAGTTGTTCAAAATGCGGTGTCCCTTTAGCGGGATACTCTCGAACCATATGTACTGCATCGAACAACTGCCTCTGATTCTCTTCTCCGGACCGACTAGGGCTGAGTCCCGATGAGGACAGCAATTGCCGCGTCACCTCGTAGCCGCGCTGTATCATCTGCGGAATGTACCCTGTTTCAAACGTACCTATATCATAGATCATGGGATGGATTGTAAGCACCTGCACTCGCCGCATGCGGCGGTCGTTAAGATCCCCCTGAACCTGATCCATCATGGCGATATCCAGTGACTGACTAAGGATTTCTAAAGGGCCGTCCTGGATGACGGAATACCGCCGCATTCCAGCATAGCCCAAATTAACACCTAAGACTTGATAGCTCCTGACCAACTTGGGGGCTACGGCTATGGGATAGCCCGCGCGCACACCTCCATCCACAAAGTGATCGAAGTCAGAGGTGTTTTCTCTGACCTGATGCCGGGACTGCTCACAGGTGCACCGGGGATCTCGTTGGATTTTTGCCGGGACAAAAACACCTGGTATGCTAATGCTGGCGCGGACAGCTTGAGAGATTGTGGCGTGATCGCAAATCCGAAATCCGGCAAGTTTTCCGTTTCTGGGTGATGCCCAAAGGGATTCCGTGTCACAGAACACAGTCTCTGTACCGTCCTCCAAATTAACCGCCGGTATCAGCAAAGGAATAACGTT
>SLOG01000441.1 GCA_007132635.1 Limnochordia bacterium | reverse complement strand
TGCCTTCTAGAAGGCAGACAGCCTTGCAGCCGACAGGGATCTGGACATCTGAGGTGACACGAGATGAATGACGTGATTGTTAGAATCAATAACCTGCAAAAACGCTATGGCTCTGCCGAGGTCCTGCGGGGAGTCTCCTTGGAAGTCAGGAAAAATGAGGTCGTCGTCATCATTGGTCCCAGTGGTACAGGCAAGAGTACGCTACTCCGGTGCATCAACTATTTGACACCCTTTGATGGCGGCGACATCTATTTGGAGAACCAACGTATTGATCCAAAAGTGACAAACCTTAACCACGTGCGTCAACAGATTGGCATGGTTTTTCAGGATTTCAATTTGTTTAACCACATGACAGCGTATGATAATGTCATGGTAGGACTTCGCAGAGTCAAACGGCTGCCTTGGAAGGAAGCTCGCGCTAAGGCATCGCATGAACTCGAAAGGGTAGGTATGCTTAAGTTTCAAACGCAGTATCCGGCTGAGCTTTCCGGTGGGCAGAAGCAGCGAGTAGCCATTGCTCGCGCCTTGGCTATGGACCCAAAGATCATGTTGTTCGACGAACCGACGTCCGCTCTGGATCCTGAGTTGGTTGAGGAAGTGCTTTCTGTTATGAAGTCTTTGGCCGAGGCGGGAATGACCATGATTGTCGTCAGTCATGAGATCGGGTTTGCCCGCCAAGCGGCAGATAAGATCGTCTTTATGGATGAAGGAGTCATCGCTGAAACAGGTACTCCTGAGCAGTTATTTCTGCAGCCCAAGACCGAGCGGACTCGCCAGTTTCTCAGTAAGCTTGGCTCCGGGTTCTCCTATGGAAAGGACACAGCGAATGAGTGATCAGCTTAGTTTCCTTGTGGAAATCTGGCCGGCGCTGCTTGAGGGGCTGAAGATGTCCTTGTACCTGAGTGCAGGGTCCTTATTTCTCGGTCTGGCCGTGGGTTTGCCTTTGGCGCTCGCCAAGACATATGGCGGTAGACTCCTAGGTCTATTGGCGACGGGATATATTGAAGTCGTCCGAGGAACTCCTATGGTGGTGCAGCTCCTTATCGTGTACTTTGGATTGCCCGAAATCGGGATCGTGATTCATCGTGTGCCGGCGGCGATCATTGCGCTGGCCATCAACAGCAGTGCTTACCAAGCCGAGTACTTTCGGGGTGCCATTCTTTCTATCAGTGACGGTCAGCTAGCGGCAGCGCGAGCGATTGGCATGTCTCAATTCCAGGCAATCATTTACGTAGTCCTGCCGCAGGCCTTGCGCATTGTGATACCACCATGGTCGAATGAGATGGTATACATGGTTAAGTATACGTCTGTAGCCTTCGTCATTGCTGTCCCTGAGCTGATGGCCCAAGGCCAGATGATCATAACGCGGACGTTTCGGCCCATGGAGACACTGTTTTGGGTCGGCGTTGTTTATGTAATTGTCCTTTCCATCCTTGCCAAGATCGTCGACTTGATCGAAGCCCGCGTCCGTATACCTGGATTTCAGATGGAACGGGAGGGTTAAATTGCCTCCGGCTTGCAAGCACTCGCCGAAGCAGTCCAGGTATATGCGCTTATTTCTGTTGACAGATGACTTCCTGGTTAGTATACTGAAATTGAGCAAAAGAAAGATTTTTTGTGTCATGGCGGCCTTATAACCATTGGGTTATGGGGTCGTTGTGTTTTTTTTTAGCAAAAAAGCGTGGCTGACTCTGGAGGCGAGGGGCCGAGCAGGAGCTAGGGCGTTCGTGCTGGAAGGTTAGAGGAGAAGGGGGATTTCTATGTCTAACGTGTTGATGATTCTTGGTTCACGCAATCCCGACGGCCAGACTGCGACGGCGGCTGAGGCCTTGGCTGATGGCTGCCGCAGTGCCGGCGCGACAGTGGATGCAGTCTACCTGCCGCAAAAACAACTCGAGCGCTGTCGTCAGTGTGATGATGATGGTTGGGGGCTCTGCCGCCGCGGCGACAGCTGCGTGATTGACGACGACCTGGCTCCTTTGATGGAGGCGATGAGCGACGCAGACCTAGTGGTGGTTGCCACACCCGTGTACTTTGGCGATCTCAGTGAAAGTATGAAGGCGCTGCTAGATCGCGTTCGCCGCGTCGCTGTCAACCGCGCTGATAGTAATCCGCTGGTGGATAAACCATGTGTGGGAATCGCGGTGGCAGGTGGCGGCGGCGGCGGTTCGTTCAGCTGTCTGTACAGTCTCGAACGGATCCTACAGACCTGCGGATTTCGGATTGTGGACCAAGTGTCGGTTCGCCGGCAAAATATGGAACTTAAACGCCAGGTTCTTCGGCAGACGGGTGTGTGGCTCGTCGAAAACCTTAACAGTTCTCCAACGCAGCGCGGACGATAGCAGTCCAACGCCGCACATTGTCTGGCTGCCGGTTGACGGTTTCCACGTCTTTTAACGTGATGTCAAACTGGCACTGGTTCTGTCGAAAGCAAGCGATGTGCTCTTGCAGATGGCGGCGAACAAAGTCTTCGTCCAGGCCGGTCGCTATCATACTCGAGGGGTTGGGGCGCCAGGACAGAATGTAGTCGCTGCCGATTTGTTCGGCACACAGCTGGGCGTCGGCAGCGGGTGCCACGGCTATGCGCCGGAGGTTTTTAATCCGGCGCAGTTTTTCGATTTTGTGGGTAAGGTCTTCGCAGCAGCCGTAGGCGCTGAGACCGTAAGCTTCGATGATCGGTACTTGGTACTGCAGCAGAAAGTCGTCAAACATGTCAGGACCAAACCCGGTATACTCCTGGGCAGCCACATAGCCCCAGATCTCGCGGCGGCGAGCTCCGTGACTATTGGGCTTGGGGTCGGCGAGCTCCTGTGCGTACGGCATGGCCTGGTTTTGGCTGTTGGCCAAGGAGAAATCCCCGGCCTGTTCGGCAGCTGTCTGGACACGCAGTATGCTGTCCCGCATAAAGCCGAGCAGTCGATGGAGCCACTCGGGTCGGTCGTAGGCGTCCCACATGACTTGTTCGAGCCCACGCAGTTTCGCGACATCGGTGGAGATGTCGCCAGTCCACATAGTCAGCATCGGTCCGCGATCGACATGAATCTCGACGATATCGCCTATGGCGTCGTGGACACGGGTCACGCGCTCTTCGGTCGCTTTTTCGTTGATGCGGTGCTGGGGAGGGGTTAGGCGATGGAAATCGTCTTCCGACTGGAGTTCGGGCCGGAAGGCGGCGGCACCGCGCGCGTGGGGTTTTTCGCCGAGCGCGGTGGGCACACCCCAGCGGTCTTCCACGGGCGGATCATACACAGCGGGAATCGTTATCCACGGTTCGATGATGAAGTCGTCACCGATACCGTCACGAAAGCGCATCGTATGGAAATAGGTTTCGTAAAACCGGAGGAGTGGATCTGTACAGATTAGCTGGCTGTCGTCAAACCACTCCGAAAAAGCAAAGGCGCGTATGTATATTGGCGGTCGTACAGATTCGAAGCTGTTGTGGCTGCGCCACAGTTCTCGGCGCTCGTCTTGTTCCGGTTTGTGGGCAGTTTCCACAAACTCTTTGGCCAGATTTCGCAGGGCGGCTATCTCATGGTCCGGCATGGGGCACTATCCTTCCTGACCCACTCGGGAGTCTAGCAGCAGCCAGCGGCGCTGCCAGCTGGGGCGAGTGCTGGTCAGGACCAGTATACCAAAAACGATGTCTTTGTGCTACTAAGGGTGACATGTGGTGTTCGGCGGAATCCGTGAAAAAATTCTTTTAAAGCAGCAGGAGATCGTGACGAAGTAAAGAATAGGAACAGATACCGCTAGATGCGGGATGCTTCTTCGCTAAAGGCAAACCCAGTGAAAGCTGGGGACGCAAAGCCCACAGCCTACAGCCTTATGGCCATGGTAGTGTAGCTGCCGAAGGATGATCTGGTGAGTTAGACACCGATGTCCCTCGACATCGGTATTTTTCTGCCGCTTCTTCATGATGCTGATGCACGAATCCAAGTGCAGTCTAATTCGGTTGCCACTGCGTTCTGCAGCGGGGGGGCCGGGTCTTGGCTGTCTGTGATTGGCCAGCGTCTTCGAGCAGCGCCTCTTAGGTGGCGTAAGGATGGTGATTTCTGTGGCCCAGCGAAAACGTCTCGGTGATATTCTGCAGGAGCGAGGACTGCTGTCAGAAGAACAGCTGAAGCAGGCTTTAGAAGCGCAGCGCGCGTCGGGAGAGAAATTGGGCGAAGTGTTGGTTTCGCACGGGATAATCTCGGCTGATGCTATCGCAGATGCTCTTTCGGACCATCTGCGGGTTCCGCGCGCTGATTTTTCCCGCCGCTATGTGTCGCCGCAGGTGGTCAATTTGGTGCCGGAGGAGCTGTTGAAGCGCCATCAGATCATTCCCCTCGATATAGAGGACGACCAGCTGGTCGTCGCGATGACGGACCCGCTGAACATAATGATTATAGATGAGATCCAGCGAGTGGTTGGCCTGACCATCCGACCGCTCATCGCTACGGCTGACGAGATCAACCATGCGTTCATGCGGACTCGGGACATTTCCAGTTCGGCTCGCAAGGTGTTTGATGAGTATGAAGACGAAACAGACGGGGAAGACGACCTGGCGATGGAGGAGATGCTGGGCGATGCCCCGGGGGTGCGTCTGGCCAATATGATTCTCCAGCAGGCTGTTCGCGAGGCAGCCAGCGATATTCATTTCGAACCCCGGGAGGAAGACCTGCGCGTCCGCTTTCGTGTCGATGGCCTGCTGCGGGATATTATGGTGGTGCCGAAGCGCCTTCGCAGTGACGTCGTATCTCGTATCAAGATTATGTCCGGTCTGGATATTACCGAAAGACGGCGGCCGCAGGACGGGCGCATTCAAATGGAACTAGAGGGCACCGAGGTGGACATGCGCATCTCGAGTCTGCCTACGGTGCATGGAGAGAAGATTGTTGCTCGTGTCCTGAATAAGGCTGCGGGCTTATTGGGGATCCGAGACTTCGGTTTTTCCCTGCGCAGCCTGGATCTGATCCAGTCGATGCTGCAGCAGAGTCAAGGGCTTATTTTGGTCACCGGGCCGACAGGCAGCGGCAAGACTACGAGCTTGTACGCGTTTTTATCGGAAGTGAATGACCCAGAGCGAAACATCATTACTGTGGAAGACCCTGTGGAATACCGCTTAGAAGGCATAACGCAGGTCCAGGTCAATGCGAAAGTGGACCTGACCTTTGCCAGTGGGCTGCGAACCGTCCTGCGGCAGGATCCCGACGTTATCATGGTAGGGGAGATCCGCGACCGGGAGACAGCCGAGATCGCCGTGCGTTCGGCGCTGACGGGCCATCTGGTTTTCAGTACCCTGCACACGAACAGTGCCGTGGCCTCGATCACGCGCCTTCTGGATATGGGTGTCGAACCGTTCTTGATCAGTTCGACTGTTATCGGCATAATCGCCCAGCGATTGGTGCGCCGCGTCTGCGGGGACTGCCGCCAGCAGGTGCCCTTGACTGATCCCTTAGCGATTCGTTTGATTGAGTCCGTCGGCATGGCAGTGCCCGACACCGTCTACGAGGGGAAGGGGTGCCCGGTCTGCAACGACACCGGGTACCGGGGCCGAGCGGCCATCGAGGAAGTTGTGCGGCTGAACCGCGAGCTGCGGGAGGCTATTGACCGCCGAGCCAGCGAAGGCGAGCTTACAGACATGGCTCTGCGAAGGGGGTTGGTGACTCTGCAGAGAAACGCAGTGCAGAAGATGCTGGACGGCGTGACCACACCGGCAGAGGTTATCCGGACTGTGTACAGCGTCGATTCTTTGGATGAGGAGCTGACACCCATTGAAAACACTCGCTAGCCTCCACGAACTGCTTCAGATTGCCGTGGACCAAGGAGCTTCGGATCTGCACTTGATCCCGGGAGCACCGCCCATAGTGCGGCTGTTCGGCGATATTACGCCGGTCAGCGGCTATGATCCGCTAGACCCCCAGGCCATCGAGACGGCGGCCAAGCAGATTGTGCCCTCTTCCGTTTG
>SLOG01000225.1 GCA_007132635.1 Limnochordia bacterium | reverse complement strand
TTTTCGGCGAAAACCACTAAATATCGAGACTGATAGCTATTACGAAGGCGGTTTCGAAATCACGATTTCATCAATCAGGAGGTTGCCAATGAAAAGCTTGAAAGGTACCAAGACTGCAGAAAATCTTCTAAAGGCATTTGCAGGAGAGACGCAGGCTCGTAATCGCTATACCTACTACGCGTCGGCAGCAGACAAAGAGGGTTTTAAACAAATTCGCGACATTTTTACCGAGACAGCAGACAATGAGAAGGAGCACGCCAAGCGGTTCTTTAAGTTTCTTCTGGCCGGCTTTGAGGGTGAGCTGCCTACTACAGTGGATATCAGTGCCACGTATCCTGTGGCACAAGGCACAACTCTTGATAACCTAAAGGCTGCAGCGGCTGGTGAAAACGAAGAGTGGACCGATCTTTATCCAACCTTTGCTGATATAGCTGAACAAGAGGGCTTTAATGATGTAGCTGTAGGATTTCGTATGATTGCCAAGGCAGAAGAACGCCACGAGATCCGTTACAACAAGCTTGCGGCTAATGTCCAGGGCAACACTGTGTTTAAGAAAAGCGAACGAGTAGCGTGGAAATGCACCAACTGCGGGGATATCCACGAAGGAAACTCGGCACCGGAGCTGTGTCCAGCGTGTGTTCATACGCAGGAGCACTTCGAGCTCTTTGCCGAAACCTATTAGGAGCACAGCGTCAAAACCGGATTGCACCGAAAGCCCAGCAGAAAACAAATCCTGCTGGGCTTTCGTCGAACGATATGAGAAGGCTAAACAGATGCCAGCCAGCGCTTGCGGAATCAAGAATCCCTGACTGCAGCAAACACAGCAAGGCTTCGCACGATAGCTGATGCTCCACAGACCATTTAAGCCATTTTCAACGCCCTGCCAGTAGACATTACGTTTGTTGATGCTGAGGGAATCGTCCGTTTTTGATCACAAAGTGCGGAGCAGGCCTTTCCGTGGTCGCGCGCGTTCACTTCTTTCAGACGTCAAAACTATGTGCTGACAAAGACCGTAGGAGAGGCCGACCATCGCTTTCGTCTACGACGAGCCGAAGTCGATCTGTTCTTGTCGCGGAAAAGTTGAGAATCCGTTTCCAGCCCATCGAGGTCGCCTCAGCGGCCCGGCACCAGTGCCCGTCTACCCAAGCGTCTACGTGCCACCGGCGCGCTCTTTGCCCCTCTGCTATGTCTTCTTGCACCGTGAGATAGTTGATGGACTGAGGCTGATCAAACTGCAGTTCCAGCCCGCATAGATCCTTGTCAGCGATCGGCTGGACGCGACCTGCAGCGGCAGCTGCGTAGAAACTGTCGCGAAGCTTTCGGAAACCCATAAGAGCCTCGCGATCGTTCTCGTGGATTAGACCTCGACGATCAGGAGGAAGATTGAGTAGAAGATTCGTGCCGCGTCCTACCGAGCGGAAGTAGATGTCCAGCAAATCTTGAGGGCCTTTGACTTGAGTATCCTCTGCTCTGTGATAAAACCAACCAGGGCGGATGGAAACGTCGACTTCAGGCGGTACCCATTGTTGACCCTTAATGTGACCCGTACCTAAGTCGTGAAAAGCGTCGTAGCCCGGCGGATTGTATCCAGGAAAACGTCCTTTGGTGTCCAATGTATACCAAGTGGTTTCGCTTGCGGTGCCCGCTTCATTGCCGACCCAACGAATATCAGGTCCAGCGTCGCTGAAGCAGAGCGCATTTGGTTGCAGACGGCGTACCAACTCCCAGGTCTGCTGCCAGCCGTAGTAACCGGCAGGATCGATACGGCGAGTTTCTCGACTGCCTCCATAAAAGCCATCACCGCCGTTGGCGCCGTCAAACCATACTTCGAACACAGGTCCATATTCGGTTAAAAGCTCCTGGAGCTGTCTGCGATAGTAGTCGACATAGGCAGATCTTCCATACTCCGCATGGTTGCGGTCCCATGGAGAAAGATAAACGCCGAATTTGAGGTCGTGACGTTCACACGCTTCAGACACTTCCCTAACAATGTCGCCTTTTCCGTGTCGCCACGGACTATGCTTCACGGAGTGTTCTGTGTACCTGCTCGGCCACAGGCAGAACCCATCATGATGCTTGCAGGTCAAGATTAGACCTTTCATGCCAGCGTTTCTAGCTGTATCCGCCCACTGATCAGCGTCGAAATCGGTAGGCTGAAAGAGGCGGGGATCCTCATCACCATGTCCCCATTCGCGGTCTGTGAACGTATTTGTAGTGAAGTGGATAAACCCGTAGTACTCCAAAGCGTGCCAAGACAACTGGCTCGCGGATGGTTGGGGAAAAGCATTCCACACGGTTTCCATATCGGCGCACCTCTTTCTTCAGTTGGTCTTTGTGAATCTTCGTCCGTTTGGCTTTAGTTCCTTCTTCAGCGAGGTGGTGTTTGTTATGAGAGAGTTTCTGCATTCCCGGTTCGTTCCCTTTATTGCTGCTTTTGGCCTTGGTAGCTTCGGCACTGCTATTTTGCTGCGAGGATGGCTTGGTGGTGTAATCGTCCTCATCGCGGCAGGCTTTATTGGCAGTGTGATTATTTGGGGGGCGCGCCGGGCTGAGAGCCTACGGCAGCGGTTTCGACAGCAGGTCCATCAACCTCTGCAGACGGCTGGCGGAAAATCCAAAGCCCTACTGGCGTTGGGCGCTGGCAGTGTCAGTTTGGTGGGGCTTTATGCTCTTTTGGGGGCTGATTCGCAGGCGCAGACAGCCTTGGCAAACGCGACCGACGCGTCACCAGATGGGACTCTGGTGCTGGACAGCGCTGATATTGACCGAATGGCTACAGAGACGATGGGGGTTGACGACTGGACTGTTAGTGCTGATGCTGCGATGTCGGAAGAGACTGCGCATTTGGGAGAGCAAGAGGATACGAGTCATGCCGGCTTCTTAAATGCTGCAATCCCAGCGTACCTGCTTTTCAGTGGAGCTCGTTCTGCATGGTCTACGGGCAATCAGTACCGGCAGGGAAGCCTTTCCGTAAAAGAAGGACTCCTAACCGTGGGTGCCGATACAGCGACTGCCTTGGCCCGGGTCATCGTCGTGTCGAGTGGTGCACGTTTGGCAGGAATGATGGTTGGGGGCGTCCCCGTCATCGTTTTGTCGGGCCTTGCTGCGGGTGCTGCGTTCGAACCAGTGTTGCGCAGAATGCACGCCTGGCTTCGCGGCAGTCAGAGTGAGCTTCATGAACGACACATCCGCAACCGATTGGAGACTCTTGGACGGGCCTTTGACCGGCACCGGTGTCTTTCGACAGCGTTGTACAACCTCGAAAAACTTCGTGCCCAGTCAGAAACAGCCAAACCTCTGCTCACGGCACCGAGTTGGTACTCCCTGTGGTTTCCGACACTGTGGACAGTCATGCATGAGGAGTATCAGGGGCTGGAAATGCGAGAGCATCATCGTCTACTTGAGTTCTTTGACCTTCTGCAAGAGCGCCTTCGGGACGCCGTTCTCCGGCAAGACTATGGCGAGTTGGGCGAAATCGTGTACTTCAATCGACAGCACCTTCTTACAGGTCTGGAGAAGCAGCTGCAAACGCCAACTGCGGCTGTGGATCGCGCCTTGCAGCAAAAAGGGTTGAGAAGAAGGTTATCGACTGCGGATGTGTAATATATGAATATGAGAAGTGATGGCAGTGGGTCTTGGTGCGTCTTGAAAGGAGTGAACCGGATGCGGCGGTATGCAGTTAGTTGGAGTTTTGCAGCAGCCCTTTTGGTCGTGTTTGTGTTGGCGGGTCCTGTCTGGAGTTACGGAGCGTGGGAAGACCAAGAGTCAGCCGATCCTTGGGATTCCTTAAGTGAGCTGGATGTGACAGTCGATGAGCTGGACGACATGGTGCAGCGGGCGATTTCGTCTCGATCAGCACACCCGACTTTCCTTGAGGACTTAGAGGATATCGTTCAACGGCTGAAGGAGCTCAGTGCTGAGTTGGCGGAGGGGCTTCCGGAGGATTCAGAATCCTGGAGTGGAAGACATCCGTCGACTAGTGATGTTGACCTTGCCTTCGACTTTTCACAAGTGCGCTCTTTGGACTCGGGCGCGCTGCGCAGTCAGCAAGGCCGCGCTACGTTAAGATTTGATCCCACGGAGTTGTCTCTCCAAAGAGCAACTCGCAGTCAACGAGCGGCGCTTGTCTTTCCCGATAATCAGCATCGAGGAGCCGATTTCGATGCTGATTGGAGTCAACTGACGGAGATAACCATTGCCATGTGGGTGTATTTGGATGATTGGGGTCCTCATGCCCGTGGTTATGCGAGACTGCTGGTTGATGAAGAAGACTCCGGTCTACAGGTTTTCCTTCATGACAGTGGAGATGCAGCTTACAACCGCAACTCTTTAGTCGTGACTTGGGACGGCTATCGAGTTACCACCGAGACCGACTCCTTGGCGTTAGGCGACTGGACGCATATAGCTCTCGTGCACGACGGCGACGAGATTTACATCTATATAAACGGCAGCCGTCAGTCTCTGCGGCGTACGCGGGGTTCGGTTCAACCGCTCAATTTTTCGCAAAATGCTTCGTACTTCATCGGGAACAATCCGGAAGGATCGCGTCGGCTTTACGGGCGCATTGCCGAGCTGACTGTGTGGACCACTTCCCGCTCCGCGGGTGACATCATGTCTGAGGTGCGTTCAGGACGCTGATGAGTTTTTCGCGGGTGTTCCGTCCAAGACTGCAGCCTACGGACTGCAGTCTTGCTGTGTCCAAACAACCTAAAGGACTGGAGTGGTGAAAACATGCAGATGAATGCCTTAGTCAAAAAGTTCGCTCGCAGCGGCCTGTGGATGGAACAAGTGAATGTTCCTGAAATCGGAATCAATGATGTGCTGATTAAGGTACACAAAACGTCCATATGCGGGACGGATATTCACATCTATGATTGGGACGAATGGGCTCAGAAGACGATACCAGTGCCCATGACCATCGGCCATGAGTTCGTTGGCCGCATTGAGAAGATCGGTTCGAATGTACATGATTTCAAGGCGGGTGACGTTGTCTCCGCTGAAGGGCATGTTGTCTGCGGTCGTTGTCGAAACTGTCTGGCAGGGCGCCGGCATCTGTGCAGTAAGACTAGTGGAATCGGGGTCAACCGGCCTGGTGCATTCGCCGAATATGTGGCTGTCCCCGTGACTAATGTGTGGCTCTGTGATCCACTCATCCCGTTAGATATCCTTAGCTGTTTTGATCCCCTTGGGAATGCCGTCCACACAGCCTTAGCCTTTGACGTTCTCGGTGAGGACGTTCTCATCACTGGTGCGGGTCCAATTGGCGTGATGGCAGCGGCGGTCGCCAAGCACGCGGTAGCTCGGTTCATTGTCGTCACTGATCTAAACCCCTATCGTCTGCAGCTTGCCGAGAGACTCGGTGCGACGAAGACCATCAATGCGGCTGAACAGGACATCGCCGGAGTCATCGACGAGTTGGGAATGCAGGAGGGCTTCGACGTGGGTCTGGAAATGTCAGGCAGCGGTGCCGCGTTTTCGGATATGCTGGATGTGATGTGCCATGGGGGAAAAATTGCCCTGCTGGGGATTCAGAAGCCGGGTACTTTAATAGACTGGAACAAGATTGTCTTCAACGGGATAACGATAAAAGGGATATACGGCAGAGAAATGTATGAAACGTGGTACAAGATGACCTCGATGATCCAGACTGGACTTGATGTTTCACCAGTTATCACGCATCGCTTTCACTACACAGAGTTTGAAAAAGGATTCGAAGTGATGCGAAGCGGCAGTTCCGGGAAGGTCATCTTGGATTGGGAGGCGTAGAACGGTGAAAACGGCATACGATGTGTTTCGAAGGGCGAAGGAAAGTATTGCTGCTGAGGGCTTGTGGAAGGAAGAACGGGTTTTAAACAGCCCGCAGAACTCGAGGATAACGGTTGCAGGTGGGCGGGAAGTACTAAACCTCTGTGCCAACAATTACCTGGGGTTGGCAAACCACCCGCAAGTCATTGAG
>SLOG01000022.1 GCA_007132635.1 Limnochordia bacterium | reverse complement strand
GCAAAAGTACCCCTAGTCACGACAATATCATTCAGAGCCCTATATCTAACAATCTGGCGGCCATTCCTGTTAAGCTCTGCGTCCACAAACATGCGGCTCTCTACACTGAACTCCCCGGCAAGGAGCCTATCGAGGGCAGGAAAGATATCGTTCGCCTCCAACTCTGTCAAAAACCCCAGGTGACCCATGTTGACTCCCAGTATTGGCACGCCTAATCCGGCCGTTAACCGCGCCGCGTTCAGCATTGCCCCGTCGCCCCCCAAAACCAGAAGAACATCAAGTGTACCCAACGCGTCCATTTCGCCGCCGAACTCTGGATACCCTACAGTCTCGGCTGCCGCCTGTTCTACCCAGGTCTGGGCTCCTGCCTCCTGCAGATAGGCGATGACATTCCGACCAAGCTCAACCGCTGCCGGCTTGCGTGTATGAGGCATGACTCCGATTCTCATTACTTGGCCTCCATGTTCTTCAACCCAGCTTCATACAGGCTTCTGCCATCTCGACCACCCGCAGACATCGACTCTCACACTCCTCAATCGGAGCACCTTTCTGCAGATGGGCCAAGTACTCCACATTCCCCTCGGGTCCGCGAATCGGCGAATATGTGAGATCCTGAAGACCAGCTCCTTCTGCCTGAAGTGTCCGGCACAACATGCTGAGAACCTCACGATGAACACCCCAGTCTCGCACTACACCTTTCTTCCCAACTCGGTGTTTTCCTGCCTCGAACTGGGGTTTGATCAAAACAACAGCATCAGCCCCTGAACACAGCAGCGCAAGCAGCGTACCAAAAAACTTCGTCAGCGATATAAACGCAACGTCAACGACCGCAGCATCGAGAACCTCCGGTAGATCGGCAGCTCTTAAGTGACGGATATTCGTCCGCTCCATGACAACGACGCGCTCGTCAGTCCTCAACTTCCAATCCAACTGCCCGTAGCCAACATCGACCGCATACACGCGACGAGCACCGTGTTGAAGCAGGCAGTCGGTAAACCCACCCGTCGATGCTCCCACATCAATGACCGAACAGTTCTTTACATCAAAATCGAACTCAGAGAATGCCTTCTCCAGTTTCAAGCCGCCCCTGCTTACAAAAGGAAATGCATTGCCTCGCACCTCAACAAGACTGTCTGCGGAAACTGCCGTGCCAGGTTTATCGACGCGCTGTCCGTTCACATACACCGATCCGGCCATAACCAGTCGTTTGCCGCGTTCGCGAGAAGAGGCCAACTCCTGTTGTACCAACAACTGATCAAGGCGTATTTTCGCCATGGTGAGCTGCCTCCTCACGATGATTCTCCAGAAGGATTCTTTAGGAGCTGCCTCACCGCCTGCGCGATGCCTTCCGCATCCAACCCAAACTGGGCCAGCAGAACGTTCTGAGGTGCCTGAGGCACAAAAATGTCCGTGTAGCCGAGGATTTTCAGGGAAACATTTGGTTCAGCGGCTAACAACTCTGCCACCGCACCGCCGAATCCGCCGGCTGCCGTATTGTCTTCAACTGTGACCACGGCACCCACAGTATGGCAGAGTTCCCTCAGCCATTCCTCGCGCAGTGGTTTAACCCTGCGCACATTCACGACCGTACAGGATATGTCTGGTGCTAGACGTTCGGCAGCCTTGCAGGCTGCTTCAACCCGACTGCCTATCGCCAAAATCGCGCAGTCGGGTCCGTCGCGAACCACAGCCGGCTCCACTGCTTCCTCAGGCGTAAGGACATCCCCGCTAGGACAAACCCCTTTGGGGTAGCGGATCGCAGTAGGAAGACCACTTGCAATAGACCATGACAGCATGGACCTTAATTCAGAAGCATTACTGGGAGCCAGAATCTGTAGATTTGGAATTGTACGAAGAAAACTCAAGTCGTAGATCCCATGGTGAGTAGGGCCATCGTCTCCAACGACTCCTCCTCGATCGATCATTAACACAACAGGTAGATTCGACAAGCAGAGATCGTGAATGACTTGGTCATACGCCCTCTGCAAAAACGTAGAGTACAGAGCCACAACAGGACGCATCCCTTGGGCCGCAAGCCCGCTGGCAAATGTTACCGCGTGCTGTTCAGCAATGCCCACATCAAAAAAGCGTCCTGGAAACCGCTCCGCAAAGGGGCCCAGACCTGTATTATGTTCCATAGCAGCGGTGACTGCGACAATGCGCCCATCACGTTCAGCCATTTCAACCACCGCTTGACCGAAAACCTGACCAAAGCTCAAACCGTCCTCGACACTCTCAGAAGCACTAATCCCATGGTAACGGGCGGGGTCTGCCTCCGCCGGAGGATAGCCCTTACCTTTCTGCGTCAGAACATGGATTAGGACTGGGCCACCGCGATGAAACCCATCACGAAACGCACGTCGTAACTGAGCAATGTTGTGCCCATCGAATGGTCCCGCGTACGTAAACCCAAGTTCTTCAAAAAGCTGACCCGGCAGAACGCTCTTGACAGCGTCTTTAAGTCCAGAGGTAACGCGGCTAACAGAACCACCGACAGCCGGAATTCGACCAATCAAGCTCTCCAGCTCAGCCCGGGCCCTCGTGAGCGTGGGGTCTAACCGCAGTCGACTAAGATAATCGCTTAGAGCCCCCACATTCTTGCCGATAGACATCGCGTTATCATTTACTATCACCACGATATTTGTTTTGAGTTGACCGACATGATTAAGTGCTTCAAAGGCCATGCCCCCAGTAAGAGCTCCATCACCAATAACAGCGGCGACATGGAAATCCTCCCCACACAGATCACGCGCAGCAGCTATGCCTGCTGCACTGGAGATAGACGTAGAGCTGTGTCCTACTGTGCATATATCGTGCTCACTCTCGGCAACCTTGGGGAAGCCGGACAGACCACCCTCTTGGCGGAGAGTATGAAACTGCTCACGACGCCCCGTTACCAATTTGTGCGTGTAACACTGATGGCCAACGTCCCAGATAATCTTGTCGCGAGGACTATCAAGGACCGCGTGCAGAGCCAACGTTAACTCAACGACGCCCAGGTTGGCTCCTAAGTGACCACCGGTTAGGGTCACCGTGTCAACGATGGTCTGACGAATCTCTTCAGCTAACTGGTTCAACTCCCTCACAGACAAGGTTCGCAAGTCCTGAGGGCTGTTTATGGATTCCAGCACTCCTATCGGCCTTCCTTTCAGCTATAACACTATGAATTCCGTCTCGAACGCCTGCCTCTTGCCGGCTTTTTGGTATCTGGCGAAACTCCAATGCGCTCGAAGGCAGCCAACACGCGTCCTGCCAGGAAAAGGATCTCTGTCGAGTGTTCAATGGCAACGGTCTTTCCATACGCCTTCCCACCAACTGTCAGAGCCGCCACAAAGCCAATCACAGTGGTCGTCCATAGGGTTTCGTTTAGTGATGGCCGCAGGAGCAGAAGGCGAAACACAATGGCAGCACCGATAGCCCCGCTAAGAGTTCCGGCGATGTCACCAACCACGTCGCTGGCAAAGGCGGCGACGTGGTCAGCATTGCGAAGCATCCATATACACTGCTTGGCTCCAACGATGCGCTTAGCTGCCATAGCATGGAAAGGCGTTTCACTACCCGCAGCCGCCGCTACTCCCAAAGTATCAAAAACAATACCAACCGCAACGATTATCGCCAAAAGAAGGAAACTATACGGCAGTGATAGCATTCGCATCAGGCTGGCACTGCCCAAATTGAAAACAGATGACAGGACAAAAGTAAGCACAGCGATTACCACTACTTGGCGAAGACGACTCAAATGGATCTCCCTCATCAGATGTACTGCAGCGGAGAATGTATAGTGAGGGACAGTGAGTTGAGTAAAGATTGTGGCTTAGGTCCAGCAGGTTTTCCCAAGGGCCTTCCAACCCGTTGCCGCAGCTGGCGGTTTCCCCTTTGCGGCCCCTTCCCGGTGTCGCCACACGAGAAGCTGGATCACCACTTAGTCCACACCGTAATCCTCAACTCACCTCTGGCAGACACCAGAACAGTCTAGAAGTTTTCCTCGACACCAGTACTCCACCCCTAGCCTCTTTTGCAGTGTTGGTTTCAAGCGGCAATAGCTGTGGACCTTGGCCTTTGGCCCGCAGCGTCGATCAACTATCCCTCCAACACCACTCAAGGCAGGCTACTCTGCACCCCACACCTCAGCGCCGGAACAGCGCGTCAGCATCGCGTGCAGGTTCAATCCCTAGTCATAAGCGAACGGTCTCCCGTCCGCCCACAAACAAGGGTCTCCGTGGAAGAAGGGTCCACGCCTACATGCCTTTGTAGATCGCCCTTCAACCTTAACCCCCAGCAGCAACCCTCGACTGGGCGTCGAAGGCCACCACCAGGGACTTCATCGATGTGCCCTTAACGGATTTTTAGGCCCGTCTTTGGTTGTGAAGCTGGCGACTAGAATACTGCGCCCCTCCAGTACTAGAGTACCATGCAGCAGGCCTGGATGCAAACTCCTATTACATGTCTCGTTCAAGCACAAAGAACGCCAGGTCGGCTAAAAACTGCGCATTAGTCCCCAAAAACACTGCCTGCTGTTGACACACGTTAACGCACTCTGCGGCCATGTGGCGAGCTCGCTCAAGTCCATAAACGCCGGGATACGTAGCTTTCTCGTGAATCTCGTCCATACCCACAGATTTCCCTAACTTGTCGGCATCACCAACAACGTCCAAAATATCGTCAGTGATTTGAAAAGCCAGCCCAAAGTTGTGAGCATATGTCGATACCGCGTCCAACTGGTCTGGCTCAGCATTCCCTATCTGCGCGCCGCCTCGCAGCGCTGCCAGGAAGAGGTCTCCTGTCTTACGTTTGTGAATGTATTCCAGCGTTTGAGCATCAATAAGCCGACCCTCCGACAGCAGATCGATAACTTGTCCTCCAATAAGGCCGCGCGAACCACATGCGTCAGCTAGTTCAACTATAAGCCGCATTGCTAGAGCCTGGCTCAGGCCACTGTATTCGGGCAGGCGAGCCAGAGTTCCGAAAGCCTCTGTCAGGAGAGCATCACCAGCCAAAACCGCCATAGCCTCGCCATATATGCGATGATTTGTGGGCCGGCCCCGCCGAAAATCATCATCGTCCATCGCTGGCAGATCATCATGGATGAGCGTGTAGCTGTGCAGCATCTCGATAGCGGCAGCATAGCTCAGAGCGTCTGTAGCGCTGCCGCCAACACCCTCACAAGCAGACATCGCTAGAACAGCTCGGAGTCTCTTTCCACCACCCAACGTTGAATAGCGCATAGCCTCGTGAAGCTTTTCGGGTACCACAGTTTCTGCTGGAAGCCTTATCGCTAGTTCCCCTTCAACTAAATCAACTAGTTCCCCCATGCGAGCCTGCCAGTTCATTGCTCGGTCTCCCCGCGCTCTAAAAAGGGCTCTTGCATGATCTCCCCGTTTTTCTCTAGAAGCATCTCTATCTTGCCCTCGACCTCATCCAATCGAGAGCTGCAGATCCGGGCCAATGCCACTCCCTCTTCAAAAAGCTCGAGAGACTGATCAAGGGTTACCTCTCCGCTCTCAAGTGATCGTACAACTTTCTCTAATCGCTCCATGGCTGCTTCAAATGTCATGGTCTCCCTGTCCATCTGGTAGCACTCCTTTCTCCACCACACACTGCAGACGACCGCGGTGCAGCTTAATGTCAATGCTCTCTCCAACTGCAGTTTGAGTACTTTCCTTTATTACCTGTCCATCTTGTTTCTGACACACTGCGTAGCCACGCTCTAGCGTTGCCAGCGGGCTTAGACTGTCCAACTTCCCGGTGAGAAGGGCAAGCATCTGTTTATGCGAACGGCGCCTATGGTGCATATTCAAACCAGCACGGGACAGAAGCTCATCGACTCTCTGACGATGGCGGGCCAAAGGCCGCTCGGGGTGTTTCAAAACCACGCTCTCCGATACATACTCAAGCCTTCGGCGATACGATCTGGCGATTTGGCGCACCGCATGGGTCAAACGGTCGTAGGACTGTCGAAT
>SLOG01000213.1 GCA_007132635.1 Limnochordia bacterium | reverse complement strand
GAACCCCGAGAAGCCAATACCCACGACCCTCAGTCTATCCGCATTTTGCTCTACGAACTGGCTTAGGTTTTGACCAATCGGACAAGCATTCGGATCGGGAAACTGGAAGCCGCGCAGCGTCGGTTCGGGCAGAAGCGTGTTTTCCACAACACCTATGTCCTTGTCGATAGATCGGTTCCACCGTACGCCGAAGTGGTCCTCGTAGACATCGGGGGCTATTTCCGAAAAGCCGCCCCACTCGATGATCGCCATATGATTTCCCAACGAACCGGGGCCGACAGCTCCTCCCGTGAAGTCCTCAAGCTTCGCTAGGGCTTCTTTGGTGAAATCCAGTTGATAAGGACAGCTATCCGGCTGGCGGTGTGCAATCGCCTCCAACACTCGCTCGCGTCTCGTCATGGAATCCGTCCTCCTCCGGAGAGTTCTTACCCGTCTAATTCCTCGCGCAAGAGAAATCCCCTCCAATTAAAAGCTGGCATGATCGCCAGCTTTTCTCAAACAGAGGCTTCTTTCACCTGTTTCCGCTCGGGACCGTGAATAACGCCGCCTCTCCACCCACCACTGCGATATCGGTAGATGATCACCACGGCTCGAGTGGCCATGTCCGCAGCGACCGCAAGCCAGAAACCCATGAGGCCCAAGTTGAAGTAAAACGCTGCCAGAAACGACAGACCCATGCGCACTCCGTAATTGCCAATCGTCGTGGCGTACATGACCCATTTCGTATCGCCCGCCCCACGCAACCCGCCAGACAGGACCAGAACCGCAGCAAATAGAGGCTGGATTAACGCAACAATCCGGAGAGCACCGCTAGCCGCACTAGCCACTTCGGGATCCGTCGTGTACAGATTCACAAAGAGCTGCGGCCAAACAAGAAAGACAACACCAGCACTTCCCATCAGTAGCGCCGCAAGTTTTGTCGTCTCCACGCCATACCGGGCAGCCAGTTCGGGACGGCGTGCACCGATGTTTTGACCCACCAGCGTTGTGGCAGCTATGCCGAAACCAAATCCCGGCATAAAAGAAATCGACTGGGCGTTCATCACAATCTCATTCGCAGCCAAAGCCATGGTCCCCAAGCTTGCCACTAAAAACGAGTACACCACCATACTGGATTGGCGAATTAGCTGTTCGACCGACGCAGGAATCCCAATCGCAAGAATTTTCTTCAGCACAACCATGTCTGGCACAAACGACAGGGTTTTCAGTTCTAGTTTGATGTTCTTTGTACCCCGCACTAACACGATAAAGCCGATCACGGCACCAACAACTCGAGCGCCGCCAGTAGCAACAGCGGCGCCGGCCACGCCCATCTCCGGAAACGGCCCCACCCCAAAAATCAGGACGTAGTTACCCACAACGTTGACGATATTGCTGAACACCATAATGTACAAGGGGGTTTTCATATCGCCACCGCCCTGCAGCAGAGCGTTTATGATGATCTGAGGAAGCCCGAAAATCATAGAAATAAAGACAATACGCAGATACAGCGTTGCGTTTTCCATGACCCACACATCGACCGTCTCCATAAGGGACAGCATCTGGCGAATCGCCCATGGAGCAGCGGCAAACCCAGCAGAGCAAAGAACAACAGCCAGCAAAAAAGCCCCCAACAGAGCCTGCCAAATCACACGATCGGCATCCTGCTTGCGTCCGGCTCCGATATACTGGGCCACCAAAGCTGTCGAACCGACGGCAAGGGCTTGGAGCGCGCCTATCAGGATAAACATCAGCCGGTTTCCTATAGACACAGCAGCAATGGCAGACGGGCCTATCCGTCCAACCATCATGATGTCCACCATACCGACGACACTCTGCAAAAACATGCGCGACACAACCGGCCAAGCCATCCCCAAGATCCGCAGCCGCATCTGGCCGTTTGTCTGCCGCGCTTCCTCTGCTGCAGTCACAACCAAGACCTCCCTGACTATGCACAGCGAACAATTCGCCTCACGAATTATTCTGCCACAAAAAACCCCCTATGGCAAGAGCACTCCGGCCGTAAACAGCAGGAGTGCCCGAAAATCGGTAATTTTACCCAATGTCACCCGCCATCGCTGGCGCAAACATCATCGCCTCCACGAACTCCGTCTGAAAATCCAACCGAGTCGACAATTCGATGTAGCGTACTCTCGCGCACAACTCGTCAGCAACAGCAGTCAAGCTCCTATCGACCAGAGCCTTTTTCGCGCCCGTGCCGGCACCGTTACCAATACGAACAATACGCTGTTCGAGTTCTGCCGGCAGAAGACCTATCAGACACGCGCTGGCGGGATCCACGTAGTTGCCAAACCCACCCGCTAAGTACACATGCCCAATCTTGTCGAAAGATATCCCCGCCTCCTTCAGAAGGATCCGTATACCTGCAGCCACAGCACCCTTTGCTAACTGGACTTCTCGCACGTCCTTCTGGGTAAGAAGCACATCGGCGGCAACCATGAACGCAGGCTGCCCTTTGTGTTCGGACATCATCTCGCGCTGCCATGGAAGCATCGCCTCCGGTTTTACAAACGTCCCGTTTCCATCAAGGAACCCATGGCGAGAAAGCACAGCAACAACGTCCACAATTCCCGAACCACAGAGCCCTTTAGGAGGCTTTCCGCCGATGGTTGTAAAGCTGGCCTCGCCGTTGTCGCTGATAGCAAACTGAGAGATGGCCCCGGAAATCCCAGCCATGCCGAACGTTATATTGGCTCCCTCGAAAGCTGGTCCTGCAGCCGTAGCACAAGCCAAGAGGCTCTCCCGGCTGCCTACGACGATTTCCCCGTTCGTACCGATGTCGACCACCAGATCGTAGGTACCGGGTCCATCCGTAAGAGGCACGGCCAGAAGATCCCCCACAACATCCGCACCTACATAACCGGAGATCGACGGAAGCAGTGCGACCGTCCCGCCCGCGTGAATCCGTAGTCCAAGGTCAACAGGCCGCAGTTCCTGGCGGCCCGCGAACACAGGTATATACGGTGCACTCGCAATGCTAGCTCCACTGATACCGAGAAGAGCATGCAGCATCAGGGTGTTGCCGACGACTGTCATGGTCACAATGTCGTCCAGACCAATACCATGGCTGGCCGTCAGCTCTGCCAAAGCATCGTTGATCCCTTCCGTTACAGCACTTTGGAGCTCCTGCAAACGCTGACTGCCTTCTAGGGTGTAGTTGACCCGCGAAATCACATCAGCACCATACCGTCGCTGCGGATTGTAAAGGGAATGCACTCCAACCTCTCTGCCGGAGACCAGATCCACCAAGTAGATTGCGATCGTCGTCGTGCCGATATCCACCGCTGCCCCAAACAGAGAGCTCGACGTATCGCCGGCTTCCACCCGCATCACTCGCCCATCTTGATGTGTCAAAGTCATCGGCTGCGCGACGTCGACGTCGGAGAGCTCCCGCAGCGCGCTGACCTCAATGCGCTGATAGGCTAATTCGTCCTGCAAACGCCGCCATAAGTCGCGCTGGTCTTCAATGGTAGGCGTTTCAAGAGTCACCACTCTCTTTTCATATGCCGGATTGAGGTGTGTTTCCGTATCAAACCCGTCGGTGAGAATGTTAATATCCAAATCGCTTTCTACAACGACAGTTAGATCCTGACCAATCTCCACCTGACAAGCCAAACGTACACCCTGAGCCAGCTGTTCATCGCTCAAAACACGGCAGTCATTAGCCGTGGGCTCAGAAGCCGGCTGGAGCACAACAGTGCATTTCCCACACACGCCTTGACCGCCGCAGTAGGCACTCACACCATAGTCGTGCTCGTGCAGCAAAGTAAGTAAATTATCGCCTTTTGACGCCTTTAGAATCTCCTTTTCGCCCGAGTCAATCACTTCGACAGTATACTGCACGTCATTTCCTCCCTCGTAAGTGGCCGTCGGCCTGTTCGCCTATCGAACAATCGTGAGCACTCTCTGCCCCTAGCAGACGCTGTCCAACGCCGATGATCCCCGATAACGATTTCGCAGGCCACATCAACTGGGAATCCGATAACTGCACCCCAATCCGATCCGGCCTCAATATGTCAAACAAAACTATCTGCTGCTGCAGAGAAAAGTCCTTAGTCCCAGGTGATAGGAAACTGGTAATACGACGTCCGTCTTCCGCATACCGCCGGGCAAATCCATCCCACACCATCTCGGACATTGCCTCGGTCATATAGGCAGCCACAGCATCCAACACGAAGCCGTTGAACGGATCCTCTGCAGACATTGACTCGATCTGTCTCTGCAGTTCGGCACCAATGGACATGACCACCAGAACTACAAGGTCTGCATTTTCCAGGTTCTCGGTTAAGTATTCACCGGAAAAGACAAAGCCGTTGTCCAGCTGTACCTCTACGCCACTCAGCCGAAACTCATGTTCCGCAAATAGAATGCCTGGACTCCCCGAAGTCTGGGCCAAGAAGACCATCTCACGAATGCTTTCCACCGCCGGGCCGGTGACCATATCCATGCTGGGATAGCCCACTCGCTCGGCGACGGCATCCTCCGGTATACTAACCCAAAAATCTCGTATCAACGGAATAGAAACTCCCCCCCTCGTATCGACGTGCGGGCACCAACAAAGGAATCGGGACAGGCACACTGCCTGTCCCGAGGAACTCTCCGCATGTGTAACATCATAATCTATATTCCACTCGCAGCTCGCGATGTCCTCCGCAGATCGTATTTCTCTGGATGGAATTTCTCTGTAGTGTTCGCGGTCACCATCTCATGGGTAAGTTCCTCTTCGCTGGGCACCGTCTCCAGATCGGCATCCAAGGTATCCAGATAGGTCCGCTCGCGCGCAGTCAACTGCAGCTTACCATTTTGGTAAGCTTCTTTCAGAACGGATAGCGCCGCGCGGCCAGCGTTCAGGGTTTGTTCGAAATGTGTGCGTCCCTCAACAATCGCCTGACTCACAGTAAGAACGGCATCCGGCCTCAGTACATAGGCTTGCGGGTCAAAGCGGCTGTCAGACTCCACAAAGAGGTTCCGCAGTACCAAAGCCTGTCCATCTTGCGACGCTTGATTCATAAGACGGCAGTCGTAAGCCAGCTGTTCTAAATAGATAGTGGGTGCCATGCCGCCCAGCAGCTTAACGTTTTCAACAGATTCGTTGCTCCACAGGTCAGCCAAAGCGGATGCGATATTCCCAACAGGACTGAGGTGGGCACACGCACTAGACTTTCCTTCCATGGAAATCGGGGTACCTGTAATGGCTTTGACATAGACACCTTCGTAGCCGCAGTCCTTGTGAGGCCCCTGCGCCCCCTGTTCGTAAGCCACAAGGGAACGGACACCGCTCATCGCTCGCACCACCGCAGCAAATACCTTCGGCACGTAACCGCGATCAGCCAACACCATCGCTGTATTGGCGAAGCCGCAGGCAGTGTCTCCAGACGAAATGGCGTCTGTCTCGGCAGCAACCTGGGAAACCGCGTGCCAGAGGTTTGCCATATCGCGGGCCCCCACCACACCCAAAGCGAAAAGGGATTTGCGGATGTCACCATACATGACTGCATCGTCATGCAGGTTTTTTCCGCCCACGGACTCAATGGCTAGTAGATCTGAACCAGCGTTACCCGCCCGGCGGAACATCTCAAGGAGCGTGTCCCACTTAGCGCCTCGCCACATATGCTCGACATCTCCTTCACGAATGTCCACAGGAGTCAAGCGGAGAGCGCTGGGAAGACTGTGCTTAGCTTGATACTCCTCCATGACATCCTTGACCTCTCGGATGACCTCTTCGCCCCACAGAGGGTTAAAGGTAAGCGGTGGGAGAAGTTCAATCTCTACCACAACCCCAGAAACAAACAACTGTCTCGCTCTGTCCAAAACCCCTGAAGTCATTTCTCTATACTGCCGCCGCACCTCCGGCATCGTCGATGCATCGATCAACATCGACGGAAGCGTGAAGTTGATTTCAGGATACACTGTTCCACCACCGATCACCATGCCGCTGCTCAGGGCGACCGGCCGCAGAGCTTTTCCGAAAACAAGATCATCTACATTTTTATAACTTACCTTGTTAAATCGTTTATTTT
>SLOG01000093.1 GCA_007132635.1 Limnochordia bacterium | reverse complement strand
TGGTCATTATGTTGATGTGCGCGAGACCTGTTACTCTTCCGTTCATGATTGTGCCTCCTCTTTTTCGGGTATTGTGTCCGTTGACACAACCTGTACATGCACAGTGCGGCTGCGCGGCCCGTCAAAATCACAGAGATAGATCCCCTGCCAGACACCTAACACCAAGTGTCCATCCTGAATAGGAACCGTGAGACTGCTGCCAAACAACGATGCTTTGAGATGAGCAGCCGAGTTCCCTTCTTGATGGCGCATGTCTGGGTGCCGCCAAGGCACGAATGTCTCTAGCTGCAGCACCAAATCATGAACCACACTGGGATCCGCGTTCTCGTTGATCGTAATCCCTGCCGTCGTATGCGGCACAAAAACGGTACAGAGACCATCTCCCACTCCTGAGCTCTGAACAATCTGAACCACCTGATCGGTAATGACGACAAAATCGTCGCGTTGGCGGCTTCGGATGGTAAGAGTCTTCATCAGTCATCTCCTTTCCACGATACTCCTGATACTATTACCCGAAAGACGCAGCGCTTTCCTGCAGGGAAACCTTGCCATCTCCGGAATACTAATGGAGAAGAGACAAGCTTACACATCGCATAATGCAAAGGAAGGGATCTCAAGAATGCCTCAAAATAAAAAAATCCGGTGGTCACTACTGCGGCTTCTGCCGTACAACCGGCCGTACTACTTCATGCTGGCCGTCGGCCTCAGTGCCACCGTCTTTGCCTACGTGGCAGAAGCCCTGCCTCCATTGGTCTTTGGCTGGATCATTGACGAAGCCTTGGTCGACGGCGACTGGGAGCGGCTGCTCCTGCTTTCCAGTTATATCGGACTGGCCTTTTTGTTTTACAGCTTTTTCGACTACCTCGGCGTGCTCTGGATGGAATCCTGGGGCATGAAGATCGAACACGACGTGCGTGTGGACGCGTTTGACCGCGCGCAGCGCCTGGATATGACGTTTTTCGACCAAAACCAGTCTGGCCGCGTGCTGAGTATTCTCAGTCACGACATCAACCAGTTGGAGCAGTTTCTAGACACGAACATTCAGAACTTGCTGCAGGCGGCCATTCAAATGCTGACCATGACGATAATCATGTTTGGCCTTAACTGGCAGCTCACGCTTATCCTGATCTTGCCGCTGCCCATCATGGCCTATGCCACGATTCGATATACCGGCGAGATAAAGGGTGCCTATCGCAAGATCAGCCGTACTGTGGGCGAGATCAACGCGAAACTGGCCGACATTCTGTCAAACATCGCCATCGTGAAGGCCTTCGCGCGGGAGCCACTGGAGCGTCGGCGCCTTGCCGCGGTCAGTCGAACGTACCACGATGCGAACATCCGGGCCATCACCCTGCGAGCAGTGTTCTTCCCGGCACTCAACCTCATCTCGTATGTGGCTTACGTTACCATCCTTGTTATCGGCGGATACATGGTTCTCCAGGGTAACTTCACCATCGGGGCTCTGGCTACGTTCTTGATGTACACGCAGCGTTTCTACCAACCGCTGTCGCGGTTTGGCCGTACGGTCAACGACTTTCAGCGAGCGGAAGCCAGCTGCGAAAGGATTTTCACTCTGATGGATCACGAACAGGTCGAAGAGAACTGGGAGGCTCCAGCCGAAGCAGAAGAACAGTTGTTAATACGTGGTTCGATACGTTTGGAAAATGTGAGCTTGACGTACGCGACCGGCGACACACCGGCCTTGGAACACGTTAGTTTTTCTGTGCCTCCCGAGTCCTCGTTAGGCGTTGTCGGGCCGACGGGTTCGGGGAAATCTACTTTGACCAAGCTTCTACTGCATTTCTACCGACCCACCGAAGGCCAGATATTCATTGACGAGCGGCCGATTTCCGATTATCCCCTGCAGACGCTGCGGGAAGCGATCGGTGTCGTCGCCCAAGACACCGAGATGTTTTTCGGCTCCCTTTGGGAGAATGTAGTGTATGGTGATCCGGAGGCGGCTGAAGATCAAGTGTGGCAAGCCATCGAAACCGCAGGCGTCACAGAATTTCTCGATCGCCTTCCCAAAGGAGTGCACACGCTGATCGGCGAGCGAGGAGTCAAACTGTCAGGCGGACAGCGTCAGCGCGTCGCTATCGCGCGGGCCCTCCTCAAAGACCCCCAGATTTTGATTCTTGATGAGGCCACTAGCGCAGTTGATAGTACAACAGAGAGACAGATTCAGGCTGCACTGAATGAACTGAGCCGCCGCCGGACAACTGTCGCCATCGCACACCGTCTGTCGACGATCCAGGACTGCGACCAGATCATCGTCTTTGACCGAGGCCGTATTGTTGAACGCGGCACTCACCGTGCGCTGCTGGATGCCAACGGGCTCTACGCAGAGCTTTGGTGGGCGCAGCAACACGAGGAATCAGAATCCGAAGTGTCGTAGGAGATTGAAGGGTTTACTCGACCTGCACCAACGCTGCTAACGCCTCTGTCTCCTCCGGGTCAACCACACCGGCGCCCAGATGGGCGGCGTTGGAGGCGGCTGCAGCGGCTGCCCACTGCAGAGATTCCTTGAGGCTGGCGCCGCGGCTTTGGGACAGAACAAAGGCTCCTACCATAGCGTCACCACAGCCAACTGGGCTCACAGTGGATACCTGCGGGGCGCTCACGCGCAGCACCTCGTTTTCCGTCACCGCCAACGAACCCGCGGTGCCTTGCGATATCAGCAGCAGGCCCACTCCGTCTCGCGCAACGGTCTTGGCAGCACGAACGACAGCGTTTTGGTCTGCGGTTGGGGGCAGCCCGACGGCAGACAGGAATTCTGACCAATTGGGTTTGCTGACATCGGGGCCAGCCAGCCATGCAGTTTCCAGCCAGGGAGACCGAACGTCGACGAGAACGCTGGCACCCTGGGCCCGCGCACAAGCAGTGAGTTCGCGACAGATATCTCGCTCCGTCCCCTCCGCGGGACTGCCGGCGATCACCACCCAGGCAGCCGCGGCCGCGTGACCTTCCACAACGGCTAGCAGTTTCTGCTGCGCGTCGCGGTCGACAGTGATACCTGGTTCCAGAATCTCGAAGTGGATCCCCTCTTGGGCGGTAAAGGTCATGCAGGTGCGCGACTCCCCGGGCACTGGTAGCAAATTGTGGCGCAGACCCTCTTGTTCTAAGAGGTGGCAGATGTGCTTCCCGGTCCACCCTCCCACAAATCCAGTGCAATGGACAATGGCTGTCGGATCCAAAGTCTGCATTGTCCGCGCTGCATTGATGCCCTTAGCCGAAGGCAGTGTCACCGGCTTCGCACCTCTGTGGATACCTTGGGCAGAAAACGATTCGAGCCTATAGTGTTTGTCCAACGCGGCATTCAGAGTCACAGTCAGGATTTCCATGCGTTTGCTCATAGGCGACTCCTTTCATGCCGGAGAGATTAGTTGCAGTCACCAAGGTACAGACAGCCGCCTCTATCCGACGTGTTTTTGAGGAGTTTCCGCAGGCAGTCGGGATACAGTCTGTGCTCTCCAAGCCTCTCCAAGTCGACCCATTCGACGCCGATCTGCATCCCGTCTGGCTCAGGCCCTGTGCCTGGTATTTCACCCGCGGCGACCTTACAGGCAAACATGTATTCCACCTGGTGCACGCCGTTATCTGTTGCAGCGAATTCATGGTTTTTACCGATGTACTCGCGGATAAAGCGTACTTCCCCCACCTCAACGTCTGCTCTTATTTCCTCCCGGCACTCCCGACGTACCGCTTCCGGCAGGGTCTCGCCAAACCGCTGGCCTCCGCCGGGCAGCAAGTAGAATATTCCCAGATGATCCTCGTTTTTGGTCAGCAGAATGCGTTCGCCATCGATAATTACTGCTTTGGCTGAGTTGCGTATCCCGCGGCCATCTTCGGATGCAAAGATCAACTCTCCGGCACCTCCCATTTGTTGAGTCCAAGGTGCATCACGGGAACACGGCATTCGAAAGAGCTATCTTTGGGGCTGCAGGCATAGATTCCAACCTTGGCTCCGGATAGATCGGCCTGGAGGTGGGTGATGCGCATTTGGAGCCAAACTGTGCCGTCGTATGAGTTCTCAATAAGCACATCTTGGCCGCGCCGCTGCAGGCGGTACCACATGACCGTCACATCCGAGTTGATGTCCGTCGTTGCCCAATCTGAGTAGCCACTGTTGGTCACAACAGAACCCAGGCGGCTGATGCTCGCGTCTTCGTACTCCAGTGACACCTTAATCCAGTTGTTGGCGTCGGCACGAAACAGCAGTCCGCACTGGTCGTACATGGTTCGGTAGTCAAATACCAACTGAGCCGAGAACGCAAAGTCTCCCGAGACCGGGGTAAGCAGGGCATGGCCGTTATCATTCTGAAACCCGTAGTGTGTTCGCTGCCAGAAATCTGTGTTGGGCTCTGTTTGAAAAACAAGTCCGTCATGCAGCTGGTAGTCCTTTGGTGCGCAGAACCACGCGAAATCGGGCGGCAGTCGGTTGCCGAAACGAAACTCTCTATCTGGCAGCCTATTTGCTGTCATCGCCTTCCCCTCCATACCTGAACAAATTTGACCTAACATGAACTAACTCGTTCTCGCCCATTTTGCTCCTCAGCACGATGCCTTTCTCTCCTCATGCTGTCTCCGGACCCAGCTCGCCACGACTTCTACTGCCTTGTCGCCGGAGGCACTCCCGTTGACAACGATATCCGCGTGCCAGCGAGAAGGTTCGACAAACTCCTGATGGCGAAAGCGCACCGAATCCAAGTAGAAATCGGCGATTTCGTCAAAGGCCAAACCTCGATCCATGTTGCGGCGCAGCCTGCGCACAATGCGTTCGTCGGCCTGCGCATCTACGAATACCTTCAGATCAAGGTGCCCGCGGATCACAGCATCGTGAAGTGTCATGAGACCTTCGACGATAACGACTGCAGGCACGTCAGCCGTACTGCCATCGGATGGTATCAGAACACCCGTCAAATCTTGGCGCAGCGCAGCCAAATCGAAGGAGTCAGGGTGGTTGTGATCCTCGTATGACCGCCCAGATATGGGAGCCTGCGTCTGGGGGCGTACTGGTTTGAAATACCTATCCATGTGCAGTACTTGCGTAGACAGCGGTTGCAGAGCGCCTGCCAGGCGGTCTGCCAGGGTTGTCTTGCCGCTGGCCGTGCCGCCTGCGATGCCTACTGCAATTGGTTTTGCTTCGTGAGCATTTGCCATCCGTATCACCTCGTTCTGCCGATTCTACTGCGTAGTTTTTCGGTCGAGTTTCCGCCAATTGAACGGGAGGAGTTCCTCCAGAAGAACGACTCTATTTTCGACTACCAATACCTCCGCAGCATCATTGGCAGGGTGCAGCTGACTGATGAACTCACGGCAGCGCCCGCAGGGCGGCAGCACCGTGCCTGCAGAGTCCACTGCCACCATGCGCAGCACCCGGTTCTCACCGGCCGTAACCATGGCCGCCGCGGCCGCATGTTCGGCGCAGAAACCCATGGAACACGATGTATCGATACACACGCCCATGTACACGTTGCCGCCGGAACTCAAGAGCGCTGCCCCGACTCCGCCGGCATCCGCCCATTCCGATAGGTCGCGCGGTCTTGCCACTGCCAAGGCTTGGTTATATAGTTCCTTGAAGTCCAAAGTATTCTCCCCCCCTATTCATCGGAAATCGCATCGAGAGACCGCACAATCTTCTATAACCCCGAACGCAGACCAAACATGACGGCCGACTCATCGCTATAGAGCTGACGGCCGCCGCGGACGTAAGCTTCCAGCCCTAACGGTGCAGTCAGCCGCAACTCAGCGCCCACTCCCCACGACCCAGACTCGCTCGCCGACGACGCCATCCACTGGCCATAACCCGACACCGACCACCACTCACTCAGACGATGACGCAGCTCGAGTTCACCCGTGGCGAAGGCACGCGAGTAAGTCGGGCTGGAAGAAAACACCGGCAGACCAGGTCCCCAGTAAAATTCTGAACGTGTTCTGCGCGCGCTCCAGCCTACTTCTCCTCGGGCTATCAACCAAGTCTTCTCTGCTGCAGGGAGTGAATAGCTTAGGGCCCCTGCCACTAGGGGTAGGATTAGACCTTCATCAAGCAGATAGCGCGCTCCCGCCGTCAGCCGGGTTTGCCATCCCCCTCCATTTGCGGCATTTGCGGCCTCCGCTTCCCGAACAAAAGACGCTGTTCCCACCAATGCAGACCGTCCAGCCGCATCCGAGTCGGGGATATGGTGGACCCAGCCTTGCTGGAGCTGCAGCATCCATTCTGCAGAAAGCATGCGGCGCTGCTGCAAGGTCAACGTCGTGCGCCGCCCCGCAAACTCGTCCGTCTCAAGCCTGCGAACTTCGGCTGCCAAACGCGCAGCACTGGGACCAACAAACGGAAACTCAAGCGACGCTTCGCGCCGCACACTGGGCCCAAACCCCCAAACTCCTCCCACATTAACCAAATGCCCACCGATGTTGGCGGCCTTAACCGAGAACTCACCTGCCAGGAGATCATCCACCAGTCGGGCGGTCGCCTTCGGTGGTGACAGCACCAGCGGATGCCCCTCCAGGACGTGAATCAATATCTCTACCGCACCGCACCCCGCTTGCCCAGCCCTGACAGCTGTGAAATCCTTCAAGCTAGCTGCTCGAAGCGCCACACTTACCGTGCGGTGTGCTCCATAGAGATTGAGCTGCCGCTCTAGCATCCGGATATCGTCCAGAGACACCCAATCACCGACATCGCCTAGCATTGCTGTGGCTAGGTCTTCAGCCCACGCCGCATGCGTCCTGTCATGGCCAACCACCGCCACATGAGCGACCTGCCAAGGCCCAAGACCGGGGAGAGGTTCATCGGGAGGAAGCCAGCGAGGCAGACCATAGGCATCCAACAGCATATACTGGGTTCCTACCTCGCTCAACCATTCCAGAAATGACGGGCCTACTCGCCGCGGTGTCGGCACCGCATCCTGCTCGATCAAGTCAACCACAGCCCGCAGCATCGCATCCCAAGGTTGTGTCCCATCAACGTAGTCCAAAACCGCTAGATCCTCTACAGCATAGTCAACCCGGATATCCGGCTGCGTTGGCCGCTCTTCGTTTGCCCAACCTTCCGAATCCAATCCAAGCAATACGGACATCCGCACCACCAAACCACTGTGAGGAAGAGAAACATTGACGGGATCCATACCAATCCCGTCACCACCAGTCTGTGTTCCTACCAGCAGCGCCCATCCCGAGGCTTTGGCAAATGCAGCCATAGCCTCAGCAGCAGAATACACTTGGTCGTCCACCAGCAGGATGACTTGACCCTCAAAAGAACCATGTCCCCGGGGATGAGCGATCATGGGAAACAAGACCGGTTCACCATATGCCTCGGTCAATAGTTCGGGAGCCTGCCGACTCCATCGTTCATCGGCCTGCCTGCCAATCTGCAGCATATAGTACCCTGCGTTCAAACGCTCCCGCAGATAACGGCGAGCCAGCGCACCATCCCGCGCGGCCACGTAGTGCGTCACGTATACCGAGCGGTCGATTAGAGGTTCCACGAGAAGCCGTCTCCAATAGGCCGTGGTCCCTCCGGGATTGCCCCGTATGTCGATCACCAGGTACTGGTACTCAGAGATCTCCCTCAAGAAGGCATCAATCTCTGCCACATCGGTTTCATAGTGGTCCTGAGAAAACGAACGCACACGGAGATAGGCAGCCGCATTCGGTACCAGCACCGCCGTTTCTAGGTTAGGATGCTCTCGTTCATCTACCTGGGAGAGCACCCTAGGCACAGTGACATCCCGTTCTTGTCCGGCCACCCTCAGCGAAAGATCGATATTCTCCGTCGCTGGATACGGAACCGCCCAGGCATAGGCCTGACTTCGCTGCCAATCCCACAAGAGCTGTCCTGGCCGATTATGCTCCAGCACATAGGTGTCGACAGGCACGCCTCCGACCGCCACGACTTCACTCAACAAGGGAAGCCTGTGCCGCAGCTCGGGGTGGACCCAGCTGATCCAGTAGGAACCCGATTGGTAGCGAGTCTCGAAAGCCGGCGACACCGGCTGCGCTTGCGCACCCTCTGGAGACACCACATGCGTATGGGCATTTCCCAACGCCCCTACAACCTGGGAGACTGCCAGAAAATGCTCCTGTGCGGATTCGCTCTTCAGCAGCAAGCGCCTAAACTCCTCGCGGCGGTCTAACCAAGAACGCCCGCTGACGCGCTCTTTTACGGATAAGAAAGGATAGTTTTCGGCAACAAGGGTGTACAGAAACTCGAATTCTTCTTCTCGTTCATCGGCAGTCAATGGGAAAGGCGGCGAAGCGCTAACCGCAGTCAGGCCGCTCAGAACGATCAGAACGATCAGACAACACACCATAGCTCGAATCCGCAAATCAGACCCTCCCAAATCCTTCTATCCCTGTTATTCTCTCCGCATCGAAACACATCCTCTTCACTACTCTAACTCTGTGAAAATCCCCGCCAACATTATTAAGCATTTTTCTTGATTTCTTAGCCTAAATATTATAAACTAGGTCCACAATACAAAGTGAGGTGGAACCCATGCTGCTCGTGTGGCTGCTTCTCACCCCGATTTTGACTGGATTGTCGGTCCTGTGGTTTAAGGGAAAGTACCCCGCGTGGCTCGGATTTGTCGGTCTCCTCACGGGACTTGTCCCCATCAGTTACGGCTTTATGAGCTCTGAGATCCTGACATTCTCAACGAGCGCCCTCTTTGATTCTACTTGGGCCTTTCACGGCTATACTTTAGTCGGGGCCACGTCATTCATCCTCGTCGGTGCAGTCTTGTTTTTATTTGTCACCCGCTATCTTAAGAAAGCCCAGGTGGTTTCCTTCTGTCTAGCCCTCGCCAGTGCCTTGGGCATAACTATGGCCAAAGACTTCATCTCGTTGTTTCTCTTCTGGGAAGCCCTCACAGTGACTACAGCCTTGATTATCCTGTTTGACGGTTCCCAAAACCAGGCCGTGGGCCGCCGATTCTTGATTACCCATGTTTTAGGCGGCTTAGCTCTTCTCTTCGGCATCCTGCTTCACGTACATGCCTCTGGCTCACTGGCCGTAGTGCCGCCCGAAGCCGGACATCTTTGGTTTCTGCTGGGCATTGGTACTAAGGTCGGGTTTCTTCCCCTTCACTTTTGGATCCCAGCCACTTATGCAACGATCCACCCATCGGCTACGGTAGCCCTGTCCATCTTCACGACAAAGGCAGGCATTCTGCTGCTGACCAAACTTTTCGCTGGTTGGGAAATTCTCGCCTATATGGGGCTCGCCATGATCTTTTTCGGTATCGTCAAGTCCCTCAGGAGTTCACACTTGACGGGCATCTTGTCCTACCAGCACATATCCCAGCTTGGCTTCATGGTCGTCAGCGTCGCCGCAGGCGGTCAGTTAGGCGTCAACGGCACGTTCTTACACATGACAAACCATATGGTGTACAAAAGCTTGCTCTTCATGGTCAGTGCTCTCTTGTTCACGTACACGGGTACAGAGTCACTGCATCGGAAGAAACAGCTGCCAAAACCAGTCTGGCTTCTAGGATTGGCGGCCGTCGGTTCGTTCGCCATCATGGGACTGCCTCCGTTCAGTGGGTTTGTCAGCAAATCCGTTATTAAGTACGCCTCCCCGGAGATGATGCAGGTAATCCTTTCCGCTGCAGGCGTTGGGACCGCCTTGTGTTTCGCTCGTTTCCTTTATTACGGGTTCTGGCCCGAGCGCCGTTCGGATGAGCAAGCCGCTGCCCCACCCCGAGTAACCTTAAAGTTGGATCCGCAGGTCATTGTATCCCTGCTGCTTCTAGCTGGAATGACAGTCGTTCTAGGCACCGTCCCAGCCGCGCTTCGCTGGTTTGCCCCCTACGAAATGGTACCGATGCTGTCCGCTAGCGGAGCCTTTCAAGCACTGGCTTTGGCGGGAGTGGGCGTTCTGCTTTTCGTCGTTTTTCGTCATCACCTTCAGCCCTCCGAAGCAGGAGCAGGGCAGGCCTCCGCTGCTTGGCTGCAGCGACCAACGCGCAGTATCCAAAACGCTGCGGCTCGTCTGCTGCAAGGGTTGGCCAACTACGAACGCTCATCATCACAGCTTAATATGGTCCAGTACATCGTATCGATTTTTATCCTCGTTGTTCTAGTCCTCTACCTCGTAATAGCCCGTGTTTAACTAACACGCTCTGAAGATCAAAACCAAGCCTCGCGATTGCGGGGCTTGGTTTTCTGTCGGCACGAATGGGATGCCAGATGCACTGGTAGAAGCAGCACTACTACTCGGAATCCTCAACCCGCCATTCATCTTCCCAAACCAAGTACGGAACATCACCGTTAAAACGCACGGGCAGCCATACATAGTCTGCCAGCGACGTGTTGGGACGAGGAGCCGGATCCGACCGAGGCGGGGCCTCTTGATCCGGATCAAACATCCGTGCGAAAAGGGTTGCCGTTTCTCGGTACTGTTCACCAGACGCATACTTTTCCCCGGCTTGCTGCGGAAGAGCCGGCAGCCAGCGGTCAGCCAAAGCGATATACAAGTCTCTTTTCTCCGGATGCTTGAACACCGAGGTAATCTGGGAGTTATAGGAAGTCCGGGACATATCATCCGGATGAAGATCACCCAAGACCTTCCAGGGGCCATGATAGGTCTCGGCGCAGGCCGCTTCCGAAGGATTCGGGTGATAGCCCGTCGTTCCGGATGTGAAGAGATAGTGGAGGTGCTTCCGCCGAAAATGGGCCGGAGCCTCCCTCACATACGGTGGATAAGGACGAGGGAAGTGCGTCGAATAGTAGCCTGTCACGTTTGTGTAATCATCCGTCAAGTCGGCGCAGATCAACTCGCTGTGCACACGCTCAAAGTAGTAGTACGCCTTCTTGTCGACAGGATCAACTACGAGATCGAAGTCACCGCCGCTCATGCCCAATGGGCGGAGGCCTTCTCTCACCTTCGTATACGGCCCCAGCAGGTTGTCTGCCGTTAACACCGTTTCCGTCTGCGTACCATCCTTCTCCATGATTTTGAGCCAACAGACATACTGACCCGTCTTCTCGTTGTAGATTATGTGCGGCCGGTCCATCGAACTGGTGGGATGCAGAGACGACGACGGGTCATCCGGCTCGGGAGGTATAATCAGCCCTTTATCCTCCCAGTTGTACAGGTCTTTCGACGCATAGCACTTGACACCCCAATGCCAGATATCATTGTCCGGCAGCGTTTTTTCTTTGTTCTCCCCATACCAGTAGAAAGTACCATCAACAGTGATGATCGAACCCCCGTGGGCCTGAATCCTGTTTCCATCAGTATCCAACCACACCTGACCTGGACGTATTGAGTTGTAAGCCAAATCGCTTCACTCCTTATTCTTCCGTATAACGAAACGATACCCAAAACCCTCAGGTGGCCTAACCACAATGGGCAGGCACACTAAACAATTACTTTCTGCACAAACACAAGTTGCGGTTGACGGAGTAGAAAAACGAGCCGTCTCGGGCTGTTTCCTGAATTGAGATCTCCAAAGCCGCGATACCCTCTGGTGCCATGAGCTCTTTCCGCAGAAGCCAATCCTTCATCATGGCAAACACCTTGGCCGCATACCAGGGTTCGGCGAACTCTGTGTTAATAAGAACATACACGCTGGATGCCACCTCCGCGAAGCCAACACTTTGCGCGATGCCCATCAGTTTTCGACCAATGACGCCATCGGGGCCTGAATCTGTGAAACCGTGGACAAACTGGCGAAGCAGATCCAAACGAGGAGTCGTGTATACTTGCGTATCAAAATCCGAATGCTGCAGCAGCGCCAACCCCCCGGGCTTCAAGACTCGCCGCATTTCCGCTGCAGCCTGCACGGAATCCGGAACCCATTCCAGCGTTTCTGCACACACAATCCGGTCAAACGTATCATCAGCGAATGGCAGGTTCTGAGCATCTCCTTCAACAACCTCCCACCCAAGGCCGTCCGCATGCTTCTGAAGACAGCGGCGAGCAGCCTGGACGCGTCTGGGATCCTTATCGAGAGCCACCAAACGCCCTATCCTTGGATAGTCCTGCAGTATCAGTCGTTCTGTATCGCCTTGGTTGCACCCCACGTCTAAGACAGACAACCCGTCACGAATTTGCAGGCAGTTCAGATAGTAACGCCACTGCGAGATAATATCCGGCATCTCCGGATCAAAAAAACTTTCTTGAGCCACTGCCTAATACCTCCCTTGAAGGCTGTTGATTTTCTCGATTTTGACGAGTGCCGGCTCACCTCGTTTACCTAAATGCCAGGTAAACGAGGTGCTGTGATGCCCTCGTCCGTGGAAAAGCGGAGAAAATCAACGCCTTCCTTGTACCCTAGGAACTGGCGAAGCAAAACCCCCGATTCAGCGGGAGTAATTCCACTCCCATCTGCTCCGACCCGCTAACTGTCAGCTGTCCTTGTCGATCTCTTGATCTCTAGGTTTTTGGAGTACATGATCAGGTCACCTCGCCTCTGCCAACCTAGTCTCTCCCAAAAACTAGCACCATTCGTGTTTTCGCAATAAGCATATAGATGGCATTTCTGAATACCGTCTGCAGCAAGAGACGCCAAGCAGCTTTCCACCATTGCCTCACCGATGCCCTGCTTGCGCCACTCCCGCTTCACATATACGTGATAGAGATAACCGCGCCGGCCATCATGACCGCATAGAGCTGTGCCGACAACAGCAGAATCGGCTTCCCAAACCCACGACAACCCTGGGTTTCTAGCAAGAAAGGCTGCAATATTTTCCCGGGAGTCGGCTTGGCTAAGGCCGATTCCAGCGGCTTCGCTCCACAACCCGAGTACGACATCATAGTCTGATATCTGCATAGTTCGCACACCCACCATGTTGCACCTCCATTTCCACTCAATCATCCACCAGGATTTCCCTCGAACTTCGTTTCTCCTGCGTGGAATCCCTGCCGAGAGCAAATGCCGGCGGCCCCGTTGCTCAGTATGCAGGGTTTTCACGTTCGCTTGAAGAAATTCAGAAGAGAGGAAAACTCATGAGTGACACAGCAAGAAGTATTAGACCATTTAGAGAGAGGTGCTCAACGTTGAAAAAAGCCGATATTGGGCTGATTGGGTTGGCAGTCATGGGCGAGAATCTCGTTCTCAACATGGAGAGCCATGGCTACACAGTGGCTGTGTATAACCGTTCTTCAGACAAGACAAAGAACTTCACCGCCGGGCGTGGCAGCGGCAAGAACATCATAGGGACTTATTCTCTAGAGGAGCTTGTGGATTCGTTGGCTGTACCGAAGCGAGTCATGCTTATGGTCAAAGCGGGTTCACCTGTAGATACTGTCATTGATCAGTTGAAGCCGTTGTTGAACAAAGGTGACATTGTCATCGACGGGGGGAATTCCCATTTTGCCGATACCATGCGCCGCACGGAAGAGCTGGAAAAGGATGGGCTTCTGTTTATCGGTACGGGTGTTTCCGGTGGAGAAGAAGGCGCCCTCAAGGGACCTAGCATCATGCCGGGCGGTTCGCCGGAAGCCTGGCCTCATGTCAAAGAGCTGTTTCAGACGATTGCTGCCAAGGTCGAGGACGGAACCCCTTGCTGCCAATGGGTCGGGGCTAACGGAGCCGGTCATTTTGTCAAAACCGTGCACAACGGCATTGAGTATGGCGACATGCAGCTGATAAGCGAAGCCTACTTTATCATGAAGCATGCACTGGGACTCAGTGCTGAGGAGCTCCACGACACGTTCGCTCGCTGGAACGAAGGTGACCTCGACAGCTATCTTATCGAGATCACGCGGGACATTTTTAGCAAATATGATCGAGATACCGGCGAGCCCATGGTGGAGTTGATCTTAGATACGGCCGGACAGAAGGGTACCGGCAAGTGGACCAGCCAAACCGCGTTGGATCTCGGTGTTGCCACACCTACAATCACAGAAGCCGTGTTTGCCCGCTGCATATCGGCGATTAAGGATGAGCGGACAGCTGCGGAGCAGGTTCTTTCAGGACCCGACGAGCGTTACACCGGTGATACACACACCTTCATCGATGCGATCCAGCAGGCCCTGTACGCGTCCAAGGTCTGCTCCTACGCCCAAGGCTTTGCGCTGCTGCGGGAAGCCTCGCGAGAATACGGCTGGGAGCTGGACTACGGCGATATCGCGCTCATGTGGCGCGGTGGATGCATTATCCGGGCCCGCTTTTTGGAGGATATCAAAGAGGCCTTCGCGGCAGACCCAGAGGTGAAAAACCTACTGCTGACGCCGTATTTCAAGAACATAATCGAACAGAGCCAGACCAGCTGGCGTCTAGTCGTAGCCACTGCGGCCCAGTTGGGCCTGCCAGTACCAGCTTTCAGCTCAGCGCTGAACTACTACGACAGCTACCGTCGAGGGCGACTCCCCGCAAACCTGCTTCAAGCACAGCGCGATTATTTTGGCGCCCATACCTACCAAAGAGTAGACAGGCCCGGCACATTCCACACTGAGTGGCTGACTCCCGGCCCGCACGTAACCAGCAACCCGGTGGAATAGCCGAGCTCGGACCTGTCCCTAAGAGGATGTTCCCGGGGAGGCAGCTTAGCTGCCTTCTTTGCCTTACTCCCAAGTAACAACACGCAAGAAAAAATAACACCCCTTACAAAAACATAACGAAGAGGCAGGAATCCTAGTCCATATAGGGAATATATACAACTGTACCTATATCCAAAATTGGAGGGATTCATGATGAGGTTCAAAACTCTATCTGTGCTGCTGGTCTGCACTTGCATCGCCTTAGCGGGTGCCGCAGCCTCGGCAGACGAATGGCGCGCTGCAGGTCTCGGATACTACAACCTCGATGACTTTGAGGCCATCACAGGCATCACCATCGAGACATGGCAGGAGTCGCCCATGTTAAGCGAGCGAGTCAGCGCCGGTGAACTACCGCCTGTCGAAACCCGTCTACCCGTCAAACCGCTTGTCCAGGTACCATGGGGTGAAATCGGAGAATATGGAGGGGCCTTACGGTATAGCGAATTTACAATCAACTACGATCACTACCTTCGCCATATCGGCACTAGTCACTTCCTTCACCTACAACCCAACGAGACATTCCACTGGCGAAGCGGTCCGTACCTCGGCGAAACCCAGCCAGGGATTTTCTCCCACTGGGACATCAGCGAAGACGCAAGAACGTTTCAATTTACGATCCTTGAGGGCCTTAAGTGGTCCGACGGCGTGTCGGTCACCACAGCAGACATCGAGTATTACATCGAGGATGTTTTGCTGAATGAGGAGATCACGCCTCTAGCCCCAAGGTGGCTTCGTTGGGGTAGCGAAGCGAATGAGGTTGTCACAGAGTTCACAGTGTTGGATGACTACCGATTTGAAATTCACTTTTCGCAGCCCTATCCACGATTTCTCTATTGGCTGCGAAGTCCCTCTCCGCACTGGACCGCGCTCTTAAGACCGAAACACTACGTATCCCAATTCCACAAAGACTATGTATCTGAAGAAACCTTGATGCCTCTCATGCAGGCAGAGGGCTTTTCAGACATGGATGACTGGGGTACCTTCTATGACCAGGTTGCCGGTGATGCTCCCGCTGGAGGCGTTACCATTCGGACAAACAATGTGCTGGAATACCCCACCCTATCTCCTTGGGTAGCGGTCTCCGTGAGTGAGACAGGCGACTGGGTTTTTGAGCGCAATCCATATTACCATATGGTAGACCCGGAAGGAAAGCAGCTCCCTTACATTGACCGGCTGCGGCGAAAATACATTGCCGAATCGGAAATGGTCAATTTGGACATCATCGCTGGTAACACGGACATTCAGACACAGTTCATCCGTATCGATGACTACCCCTTGTATGCCGCTAATCAGGAAAGCGGTAACTACAGAGCACTGCCTGTTAAGGCGTGGCAGCACCATGTGTTGATCTACATTCTCAACTACGTGCCGGATGACGACAGCATGCGGGCAGTCACGCAGGATGTTCGTTTCCGTCAAGCGCTGTCCATGGCACTCAACCGGGAGCAGATCCGCGAGACTGTCTTCATGGGATTTGGTGAGGCTGCCCAGTTTGCGCCACCTAAAGACTCTCCGTATTACAAGGAAGGCATGGCTGAAGCCTATGCCGAATATGATCCGGAAGGCGCCAAAGCCCTCCTGGACGAAATGGGTTTGGTGGACACAACGGGTGACGGCTGGCGAAACCACCCGGATGGCGGCAGTTTCACCTTACCGCTTGAGTTCTACGTTGTTACGCCGGCTTCGGTTCCTGGTGTTGAAATGGCCGAACGGTACTGGGGTGACATCGGCGTGCGCGTCGATGCTCGTCAAGTGGACGGTTCCTATTTTTGGATGATCCAAGGCTCAAATGAACATGTGGCTACAGTATGGTGGGCCGATGGTCCCCATGTTATGGATCCGCACTTCCTTGGCCTTGGTGTGCATACACCGCAATGGCGCCAGTGGCATACGAGCGGCGGCACCCAAGGAATGGAGCCTCAGGAGTGGGCAAAGGAACTGCTCAGGGCACGGGATACGGTGGAAAGCAATCCCGATGAAGCGGCGCGCGAGGCAGCTGCGCAGCGAATCTGGGATCTGCAGACAGAGTATCTCCCTGTAATCGGCAGTGTGGTTGACCCAAGAACTCCGTTGATTCACTCGGCCGATCTCAGCAATGTCGGAATCGGTAACGACTTGGGCTTCGTCAACGTCATGATATTGGACGGTGCCTCGCAGTGGTTCTTCCACAACCCGGATAGGCGCTGATCGTTCTGCTCCTTCTAACCTGTAGTGAACGAGCCCTGGGAGAGAGTTCCCGGGGCTCGTTTTTCGAAACTCAAAGACGAGGTGGTTGAATCAACATGCAGCGAGCCGAAATCGTGAAACGTTCCCTGTCTCATCAATCCTCTGACCATACACCTTACTGTATCAACTTCACGAGGGACGCGTCAGCGAAGTACCGCGACCAAGTGCAGCGAACCTATTTCACCCCACATTTGAAGGACGCCGTCGAACAAGGCCGTTTTACTCACGATGAAGCCTTCAGCATCGCCATAGGCAGTCATGTCTTCTGTGTCCTCGAAAAACCTTGGTGGGGTTGGTATGACGTGCCGGACAGCTACAAGCTGAATCCTGATACTCCTGAGTTTTTGCCCAAGACCATAGGAACGGGCAGCTATGAGAGATTCACGGACAAACTCAAGTACTTGAAGGATACAACGGACTGCTACACCTTGGTTATGGTCTACGGCAGCCATTTCGAAAAGGCCAACGCGTGCCGCGGTATAGAGAATTTCCTGGCCGATCTAGCTGGCGCCAAGTCTTACGCCAAGAGCCTTCTAGATACCATCATCCGCAAGAACATGGTGATGCTGGAAAATTTCGCGCACATCCCGGAAATCGATGGGATACTGCTGGGCAGCGATTGGGGATCGCAGCAGTCCATGCTGATGTCACCAGCAACCTGGCGTGAGCTCATTGCTCCCGGTGAAAAGCAGGAGTACGACCTCATTCACGAAGCCGGCAAAGACGTGTGGATCCACTCTTGCGGCAGCATTGAAGCCATCATCCCTGACCTGATCGAAATGGGGGTCGATGTCCTAAACCCGATCCAACCCGAGGTCATGGACATTTTCGCACTCAAAGACAAGTACGGCAGCTCGCTCTCCTTCTGGGGCGGTATCAGCACGCAGCATACGCTTCCTTACGGCAGTCCCGACGAAGTCGTGGCAGAGACAACACGGGCAGTGGAACACATGGGCCGTTCTGGAGGTTATATCCTCGCTCCTGCGCAGGAGATCCAAGACGATGTACCTTGGGAGAACATCGAGGCGTTAATCCATACCGCCCAAGCCCTGGGTTAAGATAGGCTGGAGGTCAATCGCCCTGGGACTCGCTGGAATGCAGGGCAGTCTAAGAAGAAGTGGAGGCAGTTGCCTCCACTTCTTCACTATTTATTGTTCTTGCCGAATCGCAAGGCTACTAAGGGCACACTGTCTGACTCATCAGTAAGATTCTGTTCCAATCTGGCCACGATTCTGTAGATACCGGGCTTCTCGATCGCAACCCTGCCGGCCCGGCTAACGACGCGAGTATTATTGGCCGCTGTTCTGCTGTCAGCAAAGCATGTATCGCGGCGCAAATTCGTGCTTACTCGGCTGTCTCCCACCAAAACCTCCACCCGGCAGTCCTCCCGAGCCCTGTCACTAAGGCCAGCGCTACCAGTGATCACTTCTACATTATACTTTCCGGGCCGCAGGAACTTCGCTTCCCACTGGATATACTCATCCTGCTGAGACCAACCCCGGACGATCCCGCCAATATCTATGTGGACCTTACTCACCTTAGCATCAATGTGACGATTTTCCACCTTCACCGCTTGACCAGGTTTTAGCTCTCCATCAAAAATCTGGCTGAGCAAAGGGTAGAGAGTCACGAAATCCCCTTGCTGGTAGATGTCTTGGTGGAATTCCGGGACATCCTCACACTCCATTACATAAACTGGCATGAAGTGATTTGCTGCGGGGATGTCTAGTTCCAGTGTGTACGAGTCTTGCTCGTCATCAATGACCTGCTGAAACTCGACACTGCGCTGATCCGCTAAGGAATAGACGCCGGTAACCCTCGTCCGCAGCCCATTGACTTCGATTTTCCGTTCCTCATCCTGCTTCAGGCACAGGTAAACCTTATTCGCCCCTACTGTGACATGGCCCCAATCGAAATCAGACTTGCTTGGGTTCCCCCTGGTTCCGTAGATAGCCTCGCCGTTCTGGGCTGTCCAGTGCGAAATGCTGTTGAGAATCTCCACTGTCTCACTCGGCAGACTGCCGTCACCCTTAGGACCTATATTCAGCAGAAAGTTGACATTCCTTGAGGCCAGTTTCATCAGCATCTCGATGATCTCTTCTCCCGTCTTCCAGTTATGATCGTAGTGCTTATAACCCCAAGTGTCATTTAAGGTAACCGGTGATTCGTTGGGTTTGGTTAGAGGCACCGTCGGAATCTGATTATCCCCGAGGCTGCTGTAATCGCCTTTACCATTGCCAATTCGCGAGTTCACCAAACAGTTTGGCTGCAGTGATTTGACCAACTGGTAGAGTTCTTCCGACTGACGCTCGGATATTGTCCGAGGGGTATCAAACCAAATAAGAAAAACGTCACCGTACTTCGTCAATAACTCGGTCACTTGCGGTTTCACCTTTTTTTCCAAGTAGATGGCAAAATCCTTGCGCTCATTGTCAGGGTAGTCCCAGACATTGGCCCACCCGGGTCTCATGCCGTAAGGTTTGACATCCCAGCCCCCAGCGTGTTCCTCATGCCAGTCTAGGGCCTGCGAGTAATAAAAGCCCAGCTTCATGCCGTGTTTCTTGCAGGCCTGCGATAACTCCGCGATAACATCCCGTTTGCAACCCGTCCAATCATAGATGTTATACGGATCACTCTCGGAATGAAACAGGGCAAAACCATCGTGATGTTTTGTGGTTATCACAATGTAGCGCATACCCGCGTCACGGGCTAACTTAACCAGGGAATCCGCATCAAACTTGTCGGGGTTAAACTGTCTCGCGATGTCCTCATATTCCTTGACAGGGATCTGGAGCAGATTCATGATCCATTCGGCGATTTCGCCTTCCACGGTCTTGCCCTGCCATTCACCTGCCAGAATGCTGTATACTCCCCAATGTATAAACATGCCAAAACGCCTATCGAGGAACTGTTCTATGGCAGTACTATTTTTCATTGGGTCACACCCCTTATGGCCACAGCCACTGGATACTCGGAGCCGCCGCAACCCTCTACCTCAATCATCAATTCATTCGCATTAAGGTCCCACCCCACTACGTTACCTTCACCTAACAAGGAAACGCTCTTGATCGTGGAAAAGGCATATTCACTGTTACTACCCAAGGCCTTGATTTGGATCTGACCATTGGTTGGACTCTTGAGCACTATCGCATACAGGGTTTCCCCTTTTGCGGTAAAGCGAATATCTTCACTGGTAAATGGACAACGTTTGGTATCAGTGAAAGCACCCTCTTCAACTTTGGTTGGACCCTCACCAAACACTCTCCAAGGACGAGTTTCGTAAATCGCCTCACCATGAACGGATAACCACCGTCCGACTTCCAACAGCATATCTTGTTCTGGCTGAGGAATGGTGCCATCCGGGCGAGGACCAATGTTTAAAAGCAAGGCTCCGTTTTTGCTCACGATGTCTATCAGATCACAGATGATCTCGTTGGCTTGCTTGTAATCATGGTTCTCGATGTAGCCCCACGAATTCTT
>SLOG01000357.1 GCA_007132635.1 Limnochordia bacterium | reverse complement strand
GCAGTGGCCGGGGCTACAACGGACCGGTGCAGGTTGAAGTGACAGTGGAAGACGGGCGCATTGTGAGTATAGACGTGGTGAGCCACGAAGACACGCCCGGCATAGCTGATGCAGCCATCAATGCTGTCCCCGATCGCGTCATTGAATCCCAGGGTCTGGACGTCGACCTGGTAACCGGGGCTACGTACACAAGCCAGGGAATCGTAAGGGCTGTGGAAGATGCGCTGGTTGAGCCGGAGGACGCTGAGGTCGAAGAGCCTGTCGAGGACGAACCTGTGGCTGAATGGCCGGATGGCGAATATACCGGTATTGGAGCGGGGTACAATGGCGACATCACGGTTGAGGTAACCGTGGAGAACGGTCGTATTGTCAATATTGATGTCCTTGTGCACAAAGATACACCTGGTATTGCGGATGCGGCTATCAATGCTGTCCCCGATCGCATCATCGAATCCCAGAGCTTAGCAGTGGATATGGTGAGTGGGGCAACGTACACCAGTGAAGGCATCATACGGGCTGTTGAGCAATCTCTGGATGGAAGGGGAGTCATCGAATGACAGTAATACAGGAGTTTCTCGCTGGCATCTTTGGGAACAATCCGGTGTTCCGGCTGTCCTTGGGACTGGTTCCTGCCATTGGAGTTACTGCCGTTGCTTTGAATGGAGTCTTTCTAGGGATTCTCACGACAGTGGTTCTTATCGCATCGCTGATTACTGCATGGATTTTGCGGCACTATGTGCCTGAGGGTTCGTGGCAGATCATGGATATTGCCCTGTTGGCAGTCTTTACCGCTCTGGCACAGCGCATCCTTGTCTTGTATTATCCTGTGATGGTCGTCGAGCTAGGGATTTATATCCCCTTGATCGTTGTAAATGCGTTTGTGCTTTTCCGCATGGAACACAACAGCAAACTCACTATCTCAATCGCTCAAGGGCTTGGTATGGGAATCGGATTCACGCTGTCGCTGTTCATTATTGGTGTGGTGAGAGAGTTTTTGGGTATGGGCACGTTGCTTGGCAACACTATCCTCTCCGGAAATATGCCCCCGTTCTCGTTAGCTGCTGCCGTTCCCGGTGGATTTCTGATACTGGGACTGTTGTTAGCGCTTGTGAATGCTGTTTTCGGCAGTCCGCAAGAGGTTGATGAGGTTGGTGCAGATGGGCAATGAAAAGCCAGACTGCGACCGTCAATCAGCAACTAAACCGGCTCAAGGGGGCATAAGACATGAATAGTGGACTCGAGATTCTAGCGGATGCTGTATTAGCCAACAATTTGGTACTTCTGCAGGGATTAGGTCTCTATGCACTGACTCGCTATACCAAGGATGTGCGGTCTGCATTCGAGAGCTCGATTGCTATGTTTGCAGTTCTGTTCACGGCCACTTTGTTAGTTTGGGCGGCCGAAGCGTTTGTTCCGGTATTGTATGCTCTGGATTTGCCGTTTTATCTGCTTGTTGCTGCCGCATCAGCGTTTTTCTGGAATTTCGTCTTTGCGAAGATGCCCTTGGGAGAACGTATCGACCGTACTTTGCCAGGAGCGCTGTTTAACTCGATTCTCGTCGGGGCGCTCCTCCTACTGCCAGAACGAGGAGTTTTTGGCTCGGGCATCGTCGGATATGGTTTGAGCGCTGGTTTGGGGTACGGATTAGTACTAGTGGTAATGGCGGGCATCCGAGAACGACTTAATCTTTCGCCCGTCCCTAAGCCATTTCAGGGCATTCCGATTTTGCTGATTACTGTAGGATTGCTTGCATTAAGTTTCATGGGATTCCGCATTCAGTAGCAGATACGCAACAGGACGGGCTGCGCTTCCGTCCTGTTTTAATTTCACTAAAAAAACAGAAATGTGAAGCAGGAATGAGCTCGGCTGTCATAGAAGTCTGTCTTGCCCAAGGGAGGGATTGGAGGCAGTACATGACATTTAGACAGCGTATCATCCTAGTTGTGCTTCTGACGGCGTCTATAGCTGGGCGCTGGGGCCATGGGTACGTGCAACGTCAGGCGGCCTTGGAGTTTTTGGTCAGTTCTCCAGACGCTGTTGTATACGCCAATGATAAAGACGAAACGCACGATTGCGATCTAGTGCACGTCAACTTTGCTACAGTCGATGAGTTGATGCAGCTTCCCGGGGTAGGTCCAGTCCTGGCCGAGCGTATTCTCGAGACGCGCGATAGTGAGGTTTTCGTCGAACCAGAATGCCTTCTGCGCGTGCCGGGAATTGGCCCTGTTCGGTTGGAACGGATTGCCCCGCTTGTGTGTTTCGTAGATCATGCCGAGTCGCAGCCTGAGTAATAGGCCGCTGCCGTTTCTTCTGCCTTTCGGGTGTCTGTTTATCGGATTGTTGGGCGGGGGCTCTGGTGGGGCGATACCTCTCACTCCGGCAGCGTGGCTGCTGAGTATCGGTCTCTGGTTGATGTGCGAGCGATGGTGGAAGCGTCTTTCCACCATCGCCTTCTGTGTCGTCCTGGTGGCAGCAGGGTATGCGATGGGTCTGCAGCTGCTGCCCTCTGCGGATTGGGAAGGGCAGGACGTCACTGTTGTTGGTTCAGTCACTGATGTTCGCTCTCTGGCCGCCTATCAGCGGGTATTGGTTGACGCCGACGGATTCGGACTTTTGGCCGTTCATCTGCCGGATAGCGAGTCGGTGTCCCGTGGCGATACAATACGCGGCTCCGGTACATTGGAGCGGCCTTCGGCAAGCAGGAATCCAGGGGAGTTCTGTTATAAAGCCTACCTCCAGTCACTGGGGATCATCTATGTCTGGGACGCTGCGTCCTTTGCGGTCGAGAAAGGAACTCCAGGCATCGCAGAACTGGCTGCCCGTAGAGTGGAAAAAAACCTCGAAAATCTGCTGACGAACAACGATTTTGTGTCAGCGCTGGTACTTGGACGGCGTACTGCACTGTCTCCGGAGGATCGGAACCGCTGGGCAGAGGCAGGAGTGAGTCATCTTCTAGCCATCTCCGGGATGCATATCGGACTCCTTATGGCACTACTGATGACAGTGTTCCGGTGGGTACGCGTTCCCTCTGGAGTTCGGCCGGTGCTGGCTTCTCTCCTCTTGTGTTTCTATGTTGTCATGATTGGCGGTCGCCCCTCGGCTTGGCGAGCACTTATTGCCAGCATAGTCATGGTAAGAAGCTTGAGCTACACGCGTGAACCGCTCCATGCATGGAGCTTGGCCGGTTTCATGCTGCTGGTTGTCGCTCCTAACATGTATCGAGATCTGGGGTTTCAGCTATCCTTTGCGGCTAGCGGTGGGATACTGCTGTGGCTGCCAGCTATTAGGCGTATCCCGCGGATTTTCCAGGGGTTTGGCATCTCTCTTGCTGCCCAAAGTAGTTTGGTGCCGATTCTCATAACGCAGTTCGGATATGTCAGCCTATTGGCCCCGGTGAGCGTTTTGATACTGCTGCCGTTCGTCATGTCCGTTCTCTGCGGGGGCTTGATCATTGGTATAGTGGGTGCGCCTGCGAGATTCCTGGCGCCGGTGGTCGATGGCCTGGCTGGATTGGTTGGCGTGATCATCGAACAGCTAGCTCGACCGTCCGCTGTGTTGAGTCTTCAAGACGTTTGGTGGTACAGTTGGGTCTGCTGGTATGGCTGTTACCTCAGTGCAGGCTTTCTTGGACGACCGCGGTATGTTTTCTTCCCGAAGCTTCGGCTGATTCGCGCTGCGCTTTTTCTATGCTGTCTGCTGCTGCCGTTTGCACTTCCAGCGCACCTAGTACGGCCTTTAGAGGTGACTGTCATTGATGTTGGACAGGGGGACGCGATCCTCGTCCGCACTCCGTACCGCCAGCACGTCTTAGTCGATGGTGGAGGAGATTCCCTATACTGGCAGAGGCGCGGCCGCAATGTTGGTATTGACACGCTGCTGCCATACTTAGATCACCGGTCAATTGACCATCTGGATCTTGTTGTTTTGACGCATCCTCACGAGGATCACTTGTTCGGCCTTCTGTCTGTGCTGGAAACTATGAGCGTAGGTCAGGTCATTGATAATGGCGATCCGCATACGACTGTCAGTTATGAGCGCTATCTTGAGCTAATAGATAAAAAAGAAATCTCGCACAGGACCGCCCGTCGAGGTGATAGACTCCTACTCCGTGGTGGTATCGAGATTGATGTTATGCATCCCGGGAACCTCATGCGGGGAACAGGTTCGGACTTGAATAACAACTCTCTGGTCTTGTTTCTCACCTATCAAGGGCGTTCGTTTCTATTCACTGGAGATATCGATGCCGCCGGACAGGCTCAGCTTAAGCGTCACAATGTACCGAAAGCTGATTGGCTAAAGGTTCCGCATCACGGCAGTCTATCTGCCTGGGACCCAGAGTTCATTGAAAGAGTGTCGCCCAAAACTGCGGTCATCCCTGTAGGGTCGAATTCGTTTGGTCATCCACATCCGGATGTGGTTCAAAATCTTAACCAACGCGGTGTTCGAGTGCACCGAACGGATCGTGACGGAGCTGTGACATACTATGTGTGGATGGGCTTCTTCGGCAGGTTTCTCTCAGGATGTTGGCGAATTATGAACTAGAGACCGAGTGTCTTTGGTTGAAAGGGAGGGGGACTGATGACAGTGCGTGAGGTTATGCGCAGCCTTAGTGAAGGAGTACCTCCTCAGCTGTTTGTTATTCACGGCCCGGAGAAACATATGCATGACCAAGTGTATGAAGGTCTAAAGGCTCATGCGGCGACCGATGGCTTTGGGGACTGGAATTTCGCTGTTTTGTATGGGCATAAAGACCTGACCGCTCAAACTGTGTTGTCCGAGCTTCGCACGGCGCCTTGGGGCCCGGGTGAACGAGTTGTCGTTGTCAAAGAAGCCCAGCAGATTGCAGCTGACCAGCTCAACGCATTGACAGAAGCTCTTGAGGCAGAGCCCGAACTAGGCATTTTGGCCCTGTTCTTTGCTGCTTTGGACAAGCGCCTTAAGGCAGCGAAGAAACTGCGGGCTTTGGGTGAAGAAGTAGACTGCAGCCCGGTGACACAGGGGGGGCTAGTCCGTTGGCTTTTGGATAGAGCAGCATCTGAGGAATACACCATGGACAGAGAAACAGCAGAGTACTTCTGCCGCCGGGTGGGATTGGACCTGCTTTTGGCTCATCAAGAATGGACAAAGCTGGCTGTCTATCTTGGTGGCGAGAAGGTTGCCCGGCGGGAAGATGTGGAAGCCGTTGTTTGCCTGGGTCCCGAGAGGCAGGCTGATGGAGCTGTGTTTGATCTCGTGGATGCGATTTCGGCAAAAGATAGCGACAGAGCGCAGGTTATCCTTCACTCCTTGTTCCGGGCAGGGGAGGCTCCACTCCGCATTCTTCCTCTGATCGAACGACAGCTCCGCCTCCTAATGGCGGCGAAGTCCAGTGGCGGGCGTACCGCCGATACTGCGAAAGCTATGGGTGAGAAGAGTGATTATTCGCTGAAGAAGGCCATGCGGTATGCGAAGAATTTTTCGAACGCGCAGCTCCTCGAAGGGTTTCATCGGGTAGTTTTGGCAGATGCGGCTGTAAAACTAGGGACAGATGGGGAGCAAGCACTGGAAGAACTGGTTTTTCGATTGGCTCACACTGATTGATAAAAGGACACGAAAAAAACGCCCTATCCTCAAATGAAGGGCGGTTTTCTCAGAATGCAGCATTAGGACTACGCCTGCGCCTGAGCTTTTGCTAACCTCTTGGTTAGTCGGGATTTCTGCCGCGCTGCGGCGTTTTTATGGATGATCCCTTTTGCGGCAGCCATATCCAAACTCTTTATCGTCTTGACCAGCTGTCCCTCGCCTGCCTGTGGGCTCTCTGTCAACGCTCGGTCGAAACGTTTAATTGATGTTTTCAATGCCGAGCGGATGGAAACATTTCTCGCCCGTTTCTTAGCACTCACTCGAACGCGCTTTTCTGCAGACCTGCTGTTTGCCATCTCCATTCACCTCCCCCAATGCATAGTAACCGTTAGCTATTATATCACCTAGACTGGGGGATTTCAACACCCTGGTGCGACGCGGTTTAGCGTCGTAGCGGTTCGTCTATGCTTACGTGGCCTCCAAGAG
>SLOG01000259.1 GCA_007132635.1 Limnochordia bacterium | reverse complement strand
CGGCGCCTGGGATCTGTATGTGCCGAAACACTATGCCTCGCAGTTCCATGTGGATTACGCGGATCCTGACGAGTTGGCCGTGCTTATTGAGGACGGAGGTTTTGAGCACTGGTACCAGCTCTACTGGTACCGCAATTCGACGGCTTGGGGCAACCCGATCCGGAGCGGACAGCCCGGCCTGACCGCGTACGTCTTAGAGAGCCTGGACAGCGACCGGCGAATTTTCTCCAGAAATCCCTATTACTGGAAAGTAGACCCAGCCGGAAACCAGCTTCCGTACATTGACCGCATCGAAACTGAGATCGTTGTAGACCTCGAAGTGGTTCAGGGTATGGTCATGAGTGGTTCTGTTGATTTCGTTGGCAACAACACCGAACTGGCCAGCTACCCGCTGTACCGGCGCTTTGAAGCGGATGGTGGCTACCGGACGGTCCTGTGGGAAACGACGTTCGGCAATTCAGTGTTCTTTATGGTCAACATGACCCACGATGACCCGGCGCTGCGATCGGTCTTCCAGGATGTGCGTTTTCGCCAAGCACTTTCACTGGCCCTAGACAGGGAACAGATCAACGAGATCATCTACTTCGGCCGAGGAGAACCTCGCCAGTACACGGTACTACCACAGAGTCGCTACTTTGAACAGTCGTTCGCCGACGCGTACGCCGACTACGATCCGGACCGAGCCGCGGCCCTTCTCGACGAGATGGGGCTAGACCGGAAAGACCGAGAGGGATACCGTCTCCGTCCTGACGGAGAACGCCTTACCTTTACCATCGAGTACCCCGTTGTCCTGACACCGCGCACTCCGTTGACCGAGTTGGTCATCCAGTTCTGGAACGAAATCGGCATCGACGCTCGGTCCCGGGAGATCTCTGGCGAGCTGCAGTCGCAGCGAACCCGGGCCAACCTCATGGACGGAACCAGCTGGGAGGGCGGCCGCGAAAGCGACATCCTCTACCCCATTGAGGCGAACTTCTATCTTGTGCCCCACGGGACAGGATGGGAACGCAGCAACTGGCCGCTTTGGGAGCAATGGTTCATCTCGGATGGAGCTCAAGGGGAGGAACCGCCCGAGCATATCAAAGAACTCAACGCCATCTGGAGGCAGGTCCTGCGGGAGCCGGATCCGGACCGACAGGTCGAGCTGTCGAAGCAGATTCTGGCAGCCCAAGCGGAGAATCTCTGGGTTATCGGTACAGTGGGCATGATACCGCAGGCCCTGATCTTCAACCAGGACCTGCGGAATGTCCCGGAACACGGCCATTTCGGTTGGGATACCATCTACGGGACAAACCGCGACCTTGAGCTTTTGTATTTCGAGCGCTGATTCCTGTCCCAAACGGCCAACGATAGCCTAACGGTTGGCGGCTGCGGCCGCTAACCGTTTTAATGTGTTTAACTCACGGCCCAAGTACAACTCGTGCGGACCCCAGTTTATCCATTCACCGCTAACATAGCCGGCATAGTCCATCGACTGCAGCAGCTCTAGAACACGAGAGTGATCGACGCGGCCCTCTCCAATGGGAGCCAGCTGCCCGGGGCCAAATGGGGCATCGTGTACGTGGACATGGCGGATCCAAGGACGCAAGGCTGCGAAAGCTTCGTCAATCGTATAACCCGCCAGCACAGGATGCATAACATCCCAGTTGGCCGCAACGTTCGGGCTGGCGGCCTCTTCTAGGAGCTGGGCAGCAAATCGAGGGTCGCGCCAGTCATCGTGGGTTTCGAGGCACACCGTCACTCCGCTGTCTGCAGCATGATCTCCCAACTCATGAAGCGCCTCGACAATCGAGGAGAAAGCCTGCGTGCGGATAACCCCAAGAGGTACTTTACCACCGAACACTCGGACAACGGGGACCCCAAGGTCTGCGGCCAAATCCACACAGCGTTTGGCTTCGTCAACCTGTCCCATCTTGCTGGTGGGGTCCGCAAACTTGCATGAGCTCGCCAACGCACCAATGCTTACAGAGGCTCCGGCCATCCTCCCCCGCACCCCGCGTCGCTGCTGTGGATCCAAGGCAGTCTCCACGCCGTGAGCATGGTTCGCGTCGAGGCGCAGTTCGAGTCCGTCATAGCCATACGCAATGGCGAGTGCTGCCAATTCGGCCAGCGATGCTTCGGGAGCAGAAAAACTCATAAAGGAAAACTTCAATGCAAACCCTTCCTTCTTCTAGACATAGTCGGACAAGCCTTGACTCTCCAGGGCGCTGACCAAAGCTTGATAGGCTGTCGCAAAGAGTTCGGGACCAGTAAACCCGCCCATACTCCCCGCTTGACTGAGATGAGGCTCAAGGGTCAGGAATATCGAAGCATGGTCGCGAAGATCGGCCAACAGCAGCGGGATCGCGCCATCGCCTTCGCCCGCTGGAGTGATGGTTCCGTCTCGCTTTGCGTCTTTTATGTGCATGTACTCCACAAAGGGTTTGAGCCGCGTCCAGGCGGTGTCCAGCACATCTTCCCCAGCAATCACGAAGTTAGCGGGATCAAACGCTGCCCGCAGATGCGGGTTGTTGACTACCTGGAGAAGCTTCAGACAGCGAGCGCTCGTTTCGCCATAAATGTCCGCTTCGTTTTCGTGCAGCAGCACAATATCGGCGGCGGCCGCCATCTCTGCCATGGTCTCAAACCGGCGGATGACTTCGGCTTCATGGCGGGACGGTTCCTCTCCATCCATATAGAAGGAGAACACACGCACATACCCGGCTTCTAGCCGCTGAGCCGCTGACAAGGCCCGCTCGAGGCGGCGGAGGTGGCTCGAGAAGTCTTCATAGATGGACACCTTACCAATGGGTGAGCCGATGGACGACACTCGCACGGCGCTGGCCGCGAGCGACTTGCGGATACGCGTCAGTTCTTCTTCAGTTAGGTCAAGTACGTTTTTCCCCCAGACGCTGCGAAGTGACAGATACTGAATCCCGAGCTGTTTCATGACATGAAGCTGGGTATCGAATTCCGGTGCGATTTCGTCTGCAAAGCAGCTGATCTTAAACATCCAACTCCTCCTCCAAATGGACCGTTTCCTTGGTCTCTGCTGAACGCCGAATTGCATCGAGCACGCGAGTTAGGTTAAGAGCCGACTCGAGGGTTACCGGATAGGGTTTCTCCTGCCGCAGTGCTCGGGCGATGGCCTGATAGATGACCATCTCGTCCCCGTAGATACTGGGATCCACCGTTTCTGTGTGCTGCGTGATGTGCGTACTGCCGCGGTAGGCTTTTGGGTCTTCCTCGTCAGAAAACACCGCTTGATAGACATCAACAGACCGAGAGTTGACACAGATGGTTCCGGCGCTTCCCTGGACGACCCAATCCGGCAGCGGTCCTGCTCCTACAGTATGTTCGCAGACGATGAGCTTACCCGTGACTGTCGTCAAAGCGGCGTAGAAAACATCCTCCACGTCTCCAGGGTTCAGGATCTGACGCATCTGCGCGTAGACGGAGGCGATCGGTTCATTTACCAGCTGCAGTGGTTGGTCGACAATATGGGGACCCCAGTTGAGCAGATATCCGCCGCCGTGGTCTCGCCGCGTCTGCCAATCGGAACGGCGCCCAAAGGTCTGCACACTGCGGCGTACTTGAAACACATCACCGACTTCGCGGCCGGCGGTGAGCTCCTGAAGCCTTACCAACTGCGTCCCCCAGCGGGCAGGCAGCCAGGGAAGCAGCTGGCGGCCAGTTTCTTTCGCCGCGCGGATCATTGATTGGGCTTCTGACTCATTGACTGACCACGGTTTTGTGACAAGAACATCGACTCCTGCCCGGAGACAGTCGACGGCCATGGGAGCATGTTGGTGGTTGTAGGTTACAATGACGGCGAGATCCAGTGATTCCTCAGCCAACATGGTGCGGTAGTCCGTGTAGACGGGGCATTGATGGTGACTGGCCGCCTTCTCGCGGGCTGAAGACTGAATGTCTGCTACGGCGGCTAGTGTGAAGTCTGGAAGTTGGGCAAGGGGACCGGCATGCATAGTGCTGCCGTTTCTGCCGAAGCCGATTAGGCCGGTTCGGATGGGCATGAGCTTTCCCTCCTATAATTGTGTGGCGGAACGAGATGCGAAAGATAGTCCAATCCTGCGATTGTGAACGCGGCTCCAAGGGAGGAATCCCCATCAGAAACACGAAGATTGAGTAAATATCAAAAGAAAGGAGTCGATGTGTGTGCTGTTAGGCGTTCGAAGCGACTGCATCGTTGGCAACACGCTTGAAGAACGGATTGATGTAGTGCGGGAGTTAGGGTATGACTTCCTGGAATTAGTTCTGTCTCAGGAGCGAACCGCTAACTTGACGCGTTTTGATATTACGTATTATCGGCAGCTGCGGGAAAAAGTGGGATTCTGCATTCCTCAGACTAGTTTTGGACTCTTTAAAGGCTTTGGTTCCAAGGAGGACGACGATCAGAAAGATACCGTGAACCGACTGAGGCAGTTTGTCGACCTAACTGCAGCGCTGGACGGCGACGTCGTGCTAGTAGCCTGCTGCGAAGACTCGCAAGATATTGAATCCTACCTGCCGGCGTACCAATTAGGATTTCTTGAGGCGGCCGACCATGCTGCCGATCAGGGAGTCATGCTGGCGTTGGAGGCAGTCGGTCACTATCCACCCAGCTTGGTCGACCGTTTGGTACGGAAACTAGAGCACCCTAACGTCAAGATGTACTATGATATGGGCAACTGCCTGTACGGAAACGAGGACCCCTTGGAGAGCATTCGGCTGTCAATTGACCTCACGGCTGCGGTCCACATCAAGGGCGGCCCGGACAGTTCGCTCGCCGACATGCCTCTCGGGGACATTCTCGAAGTTCTGCAGGACCATAGCTACCAGGGCCGCGGGTGTCTGGAGATACCTCCACCCGATGGCACCAACAGCCACTTGCGGGATGCGTTAGGCCTGCTGCGCAGCACCGGCTACTGATAGAGTCATGATCACAGTCACAGGGCGGTGTGTGTCCTAGAAACGGCCGAAACTGAGGCCGACTTCCACGAATATGCGGTAGTTCTCGAGGACCCGGGGTGGGAGTTCCAACCAGTGGCTGGGGTCCGAGCTCTGGCCGAAGATAAAGCGTCCACCCGGTTTACCCTCGCGCATTGTGCGTTCACAGACCGCTCGAAAAGCATCTGGAGTTAGATCGGCGAAATCCCCGATTTCCAGATTGCCCTCGAGGGTCATTCGTTGGCCCACGAGACTCTTGGCTTCGGCCATGGTGATGTCCCCCATGGGAGGCGGTTCTATGGGATTAAGGCAGTCGACACCCATAGCCGCGAAGCGCTCAAGGAGACCGCGCATGCGGCCGTGGCAGTGGACCCAAACGAGACCGCCGCCGGCGTGGAGCGTATCTAAGACTGGTTTCTCTATGTCGAAGACGAATTCCTCGAAATCCGAGAACGAAAGCAGCGGTGGTATCCCTAACTCGGGACCCACGTAGCCGAACAAGGGTCCGACTCCCTGCTGCTGCAGGTAGGCTGCGTATTCGTGCCAGCGGCTGCCGTATGTCTTGAGAAAGCTCCGGAGGGTATCCCGCTCTTCAACGCTCCACATGGCCAACCGTTCCGAACCCAGCAGTATCTGGAGTTGGTAGATCGGATCGGCGGGCAGCATGGCCATAAGGACGCCGCGGGTGCCGAGTCGGTCTTGAGCGGAGAGAAAATCGTCAACGGGTGGCTGAAATGGCCGGAACGGCAGAGCCAGGAGGTCCCTCATGGCTTCGGGGCTTTCAATCATGTGTTTGCTTATCATGCCTGGTTCGCCCGACAAACCTCTCAGAAATCGGGACTCGAAACGGCGGCCCCCCGCTGTCAGCACATGTATGTCTTCTACATAGCCTGCATGACGGCTGCTGTGGTTGGATACGGTCAGTTCGATTTCTGGATGAGCATTGAGGGCCACCGCCGGCAAACCTTTGGGTCCCCAGCCGGGCATCTGGTCACAGAGCCAGGCGAGTTCGTGGAGCGGACGAAAGCTTTCGTTGCGAGGCTCTTTTGTCGGGTCAACGCCCCATGTTTTCACAGGGACCCGGTCGGCAGGCAGGCCGCGAATGGTATTGAGAAGTCGTGTTT
>SLOG01000354.1 GCA_007132635.1 Limnochordia bacterium | reverse complement strand
TGCGAGTCATCTGCGCGTCGGTACGTTTCAATTTGCCGCCAACTGGGGTACGGTCGATGAGCTCCAGGCACTGGCCGATTACGCGCTCGAACGCCACTTTCCTTCCCCAGACACCGGTGTGAATCGTTACCTGTCGCTGCTGCAGAACGTCATCGAGCGCCAGGCTTCCCTCGTGGCCCAATGGCAGTTGGTCGGTTTCATCCACGGGGTGATGAACACGGACAACATGGCCATCAGCGGCGAATCGATAGACTATGGTCCCTGCGCGTTTATGAACGAATATGACCCGGCTACGGTATTCAGTTCCATTGACACGTACGGCCGTTACGCCTACGGCAACCAGCCGCGAATCGCGGCATGGAACCTAACGAGATTTGCCGAAACCCTGCTCCCGCTTCTACATGATGAAGAGCAGGAGGCCATCGCCATGGCACAGACTGCCCTGGCAGATTTCTCTGCATTGCACCATGCCCGGTGGCTGCAGGGAATGCGGGCGAAACTAGGCTTGTTCAGCCAAGAAGCCGAAGACATTGTACTAGTTGAGGAGCTTCTCCGTTTGCTGGAACAGCATCAAGCCGACTTTACCAACACGTTTCGCGCGCTGACTCTAAATCGACCAGACCAAACGACGCTCCACGGTGTGCCTGCCTTCCAACAGTGGTATGATGATTGGCAGGCGAGACTCGGACACCAACCGGAGACGACAGCCCAGTCTCAGCGGCTGATGCAGACGAACAACCCGGCCGTCATCCCGCGCAACCATCGGGTGGAAGAGGCTCTGGAAGCCGCAGTGAACCACAGGGACTACAGCGTACTGGAGCGCTTTCTTGCTATTCTATCCGATCCTTTTGCTTATACCTCCGAGCAGGAGGAGTACTCCGCACCGCCTCCACCGTCGAGTACACCCTATCAAACGTACTGCGGTACGTAGCAGAGAATTTGCCAAAATTTAATACCTTAGACGGGAGGTTATTTATGGCGGACGCCGAATCCTCTATTTGCAGATAGTTCCCATATGCCGAAATGAAATGGAGGAGAAGCAAAATGACAAACCGAGTGATAGTTCTACTGATTGTTGTGACCGTCATGTTGTTCGGCGTCCAAGCGACTGCGTCTGAGGTTGATGAGCGGTGGACCATACTGGTCAACGGTGTCCGCGTAGCCAACGAAGGTGTGCACGAGTACGAAGGCAGTGTGTATGTGAGCATCGAGGCCTTTAACCAGCTCTTTGGAACTCCATCGGTTTCTGAAGACATCGGCACCATCCACACAATCGACGCTGTGGCCACGGCATCCATTGAAGACCTAGCGGCAGCTCGAAACGCCTACAGCGTGAAGGTAGACGCCGAAGCGCGGCGCGTGTATGTTCTGGCGCTACCCCCCGGCCTGGTTCCTCTTCACGAACACACCGTACCAGGAATGGGTGTTCACTACGCCGATCCAGCAAACATGGAATTTGGCGGCCCGGTCTTCTGCGTCTATGATGGCGAACTATACTGTATCGAGTATATTCTGCCCATGGAGCTGATAATGAGCGGTGCAGCGTTCACCCTGGGGGCCCTGGAGGGCTATCCCAGCCCTAGCGTGGTGGAGACGGTGTTTGACCATAACTCCACCAGCATGCCTGTCGAGCACATGGCCATCCACCTGTACTTCTTCACCGCCGAAGAGCGAGCTCACATCCAATAGTCTTCGGCACTCACGAAGTGTTCGTCGAACCAAGAGAGTCTTGTGCCGGCTATCGCCCAAGCTGCCAAGACTCTCTCCTCTTAGGCAGTTGGGCAGCAGACCACAGCGCGGACCCGCCTTACGCAAACCGGAGATCTGTGCCATAATGGACTCAATCCACCGAAGGGGTTGAGTTGATGATCAAGTGGGCGAGACGAGTGAAGCTGTGGCAGATATACCGATTCTATCATCTGTATGCGCTCGGAATTGTAGACAGCCAGCTGCTTGAGGAAATCGGTTGGGGGTTCTACGCGCGAGCCCAAGATGTTATCACCGTTGTCAACGCTGTCAAGAAAGGGAAAGTCCCGTGCCCAAACTGCGGCCACACAGTGCTGCGGGCCAAACATGAATGGTACATGCATCGGGAGAGGGCAAGGGCGGGACAACCCAAGCAAACCTGCAGCGGCTGCAAAGAAGCGGCTAGCTGGCAGACCATACGAGATAGCCTACGGACCAAACCCCGGTGTTTCACCTGCGGCTCTTTGACGAAATGGCGGTTCGCAGGTAATGAGGTATTCTGCACTGCCTGCCAGCGCACATGGTCCTGGCAGCAGTACCGCAAATCCGTGGGTTACAGAAAGTGGCTGCCCTGTCCGGCTTGCGGACGGAGGGTCCGGAAACAAGAACAAACTAGCGTTAGCCACCGGGGACACACTAAACTGCAGTGGGAGCGGATGGACAGGTCCAGCAGGCTGCATGAGCGCCTCCGCTGCGAGAGATGCGAACATGGATTCTCATGGCGCTGGTGGAAAGACCAGTACAAAAACGAAAACCTCCTGGTGGGAAATGTGGAGGTTTTCGAAGATTTCGTGCGACAGTGGCCGACGCTGCGAGAAGCACAGAGTCAGGTCAGCGCCATCGATAGTCTGCTTCATGCGATTCATGCCCGAGGCTCGTTATCGCCAGCTTTGGTTGATAGCTGTGAGGCAAGAGTGAAACGGACCTTGGACCAAATAGCGGGTTGCTGAACAGGCCAAACGACCCATGAACAGACCCGTGTTTGTCTGCAGAGAGGTGTTGACGGCCTCTCTACTTTGCGCACATCTGCTAGTCAACGTCGGCAGTCAAAGCAGTCAGTTGGCGGCTGCGTACCACCACACCCCGCAGCCAGTGGGTGCCGTGGTCTTGCGTAATGATCTCTACGTCATAGGTCCCTGCGACTAGGTCGCGCTCCCAAATTGAGTCCGAGCGACCGCCAGCACGCGTCAGCTGCGCAACGGCACTGGATTCCCCCGGTAGATACGCATTGATGCGGCGGATTTCCGGCAGTGGCTTGCCATTTTGGAGCACCTGCACCTGCAGAGTTCCAGACCCCGGGAATTCCGCCACAAGCTCGACCTTCCCCCCTGAGGGTACCGTAATGCCCTCCAGCATGACGTCTTCCATACCGCGCACATTACTGGTGACGCGAATATCGTACAAGCCCGCGGGGAATTCGCGTTCCCACAGCCCTGCATCTCGGGGACCCACCCGGTGCAGCTGGGCCAACTGCCGAGTCTCACCCCGGACGAACACCCGCGGGGCGGAGATATCTCCAAATGGTTCGCCGTCAGCTACTACGAGAAGCTGCAGCGTGCCCGTGCTGGCGAACTCCACCGTTATCTCTTCCGTGATGCCCGGCCGCACCGTGACATCCGTCACGATGATATCCTCCATACCTCGCACGGTACTGCTGACGCGCACGTCATAGCGTCCGGCCGGCAGTTCGCGGGACCAAAGGGCGTCATCCCGAGCACCCACTCTGTGCAGCTGCGCCAGTTGGCGGGTTTCGCCGGCCACATACACGCGGGGAGCAGACACATCCGAGAAAGGCTCGCCGTCGGCTAACACTTGGAGCTGCAGGAATCCGGAAGCGCCGAAATGCACCTCCAGGTGGGTGGTTTCGTCATGGAGGACTCCCACATCGCGCAGCCACTGCGCCTCCATGCCGCGAATCGTCGGGTCGACACTGACGTCATAAGTGCCCACGGCAAAGTCTCGAGCCCACAGGGCGTCCGCCCGGTCACCTTCTCGGTACAGCTGTGCCAAAGCCGTACTGGAACCGGCATGATAAACGCGCGGTGCCGCCGCACCATCGTAGAGTTCGCCTTCCATGTACACCTGCACTTCGATGCGGCCGATACCCGGCAGCTGCACCTCGACCTCTGTGACTCCCCGTGCCGGCACTTCCACGCCATACAGCCAGACGTCATCCAGCCGCAGTGTTCCGTTCGGAACCACCCGCAGATCATAGACGCCGGCCAGCAGTTCACCGCGCCACAGGTGACTGTCCCTGTGCTCCCGAGACAGCCGCGTGACTACGTCCTCGCCCTGGCGCACCTCGACGTACTGGATGTGGGTAAACGGGCTCTCACCAGTGAGAGCGACGACTTCGAGACCGCCGGTTCCTAGGAACTCCATTTCAACCACAGTCACTTCACCACTGCGGACAACAACAGGGTCCGCCACGCTGTGCTGTACAGGCGTTGTCAGATATGTGGCTTCCAAACGGTAGTCTCCGGGAGCAGCAGCCAATCCCGGGCCGCATGGCTCTGCGGCAAGCTGGGCGATATAACGGTCCTCCTGCCACAAATGCGCCTCGATTTGGCCCAGCGGTGCCATCGTGCCCCCAACCAGCGGCACCAACCGCACTTGGCCTAGGGTAGGTATCTGCAATACAGCCTGGGTGATTTCGCCGGCTGCTACACTCAACCCGGTGGGTTCGCTGCGGCTGCCTGCGTAAGACCCGGCGGCGACCACCGATCCGGCGGGAAGCACAGCTTCTTTAAAGGTATCCTTCTGAGGCAGCTGCAGGATGAACGGTTCTCCCATGGTGCTGGTGCCGGTTATTTGAGCGGCACCCGACTCCGTAACGTCACGGCCATCGGCCTCCAAAGCAATCTGCAGTGTCCCCATCACACTACCCATGTCGATCACGAGATGGGTCCGTTCACCGGCCGGCAGCTCGACATCAGCCACTGTCTTCTCAATCACGACGTGACCATCGTAACGGACGCGAACATCGATAATGCCCGGGGAAATCTGTGACAGCTCACCCCCAAACCACGGACGCTGCCACCGGCCATCCCGGTATACATCGATGCTGACGCCAGATGAGATATCTTCCCCGAGGTAGACGACGTCCACCAACAGCTGGGCCGGCAGTTCACCCAGTTCCAGTTCCACCACGGTCTCACCATTCACGACCACCCACGTGGCGGCTTCAGCTCGGCGGCTCGGATCACTGCTTAACACAGCGGTGATGTCGTACATGCCCGCTGGCAGATGTGTCTGGGCGGGAGTGCCGCGCCACTGCGCCTCGACATCTGTACCGTCCTTACTCAGCGACAGAACCACATCCTCCGTGACATCAGTACCGCCAGCGCGGGCGATCACTGTGAGGGTGCCTGCCAAGGAACCGAAGTCCACGTCCACGGCAGTGGTTTCACCAGAGACCAGGGCAAAGGGATCACTAGAGGCTGTCAGCCGCTCCGGTCCGAGGTCGTAGACTGCCCTCACCGTGTAGCTGCCTGCGGGCAGCCCGGGCACGTGCGCCCGCGGTGATGTGGTGACCAGATGCGAGATGTCTGTCTCGTGGCCGCTCTCATCGACCAGTCCGACCCGGACTTGGTCCGTAATCGCCTGTTCTTGGGCCCAAACCGCTAAGTCCAGTACAGGCCCCTGGGTTATTGTGGTCAGAATATCGTTAAGGGCTGCTTTCAGTGTGTCCCGATCATCGGCCTCGTAGTAGTGGCCGATGCAGCGGACCAACTCTGCTTCCCGGTCGGCCAGGGCAAATCCCACGACAAACGGCCTCAGCACCACACCCTGTTCCTGCAGCTGCAGCGAGACAGCACAGGGGTCGCCGTGACAGCTCTCCTGCCCGTCGGTGACCAATACAATGATGTTCTGTCCGTCTGGGTACGCGGCAAAATCCTCACCGGCCAAGGCGAGGGAATAAGCAATGGGTGTTACCCCTCGAGGTTCCAGCGATTCTACCAGGGCAAGAATGGGATCGCGTGCTTCCCGGACCGGCGCGAAATCTTGAAACAACACCGAATCCCGGCAGCCGAAGAGGTCTGTCAAGCCAGAGCCATACACTCGCAGGGCGATCTCCAGATCGGAGCGGTCCTCCAGATCCAGCAGCAGCTCACGCATAACGTCCTTGGCAATCTCCATACGTGTTTCGCCCTGAATCCGAGACATCATACTGAGAGACGCGTCCAGGACGAACTGGATCCTGGTCATCTCACTAGCACTGACCCCAAGACTCCCTACCATGAGGACGATAGCGATTAGAACTACGAATATTCCTTTTTTTCTTGGCATTATCACCCGACAAACCTCCCCGATTTTGTTATTT
>SLOG01000310.1 GCA_007132635.1 Limnochordia bacterium | reverse complement strand
TCCGGGAACTAACGATGCCCTCTCCCGAACTCTCTGTGAGCGGCGTTCAAATAGAAAATGGTCGGGCAGTGGTGCAGGTGACAACGGACTCCTTCGCCCACGCTGTCCACTTCCCGTTGGGCGATGATATACGCTGGTCTGATGCGTTTTTTGATCTACTGCCCGGAGAGACTCGCGAAGTGAAGGCCGAAAACCTGCCGGGAGGCTTATCACCCGGGGATTTCCGGCCTCGATGTGTTCTGCCTATTTGAGCAGTTCTATCCGTCCGGTGGCTGACACTAGCGCTAAGGTAGGACCTTTATCTGCGTGCTGAGGCTCAGAGGAATGCCGTGGAAATCAAAATCCGCTTCAGCAAACACAGCTCGGTATCCGGTGTCGGGCAGCTGCAGCACCGCAGTTGCGCTGGTTAGTCCGCCCTCGGCCTGATTTGTCTGTTTGGTCCGGTTGTGCTCGTGAACCACTCGCCACTCTGCGTCACGGAAGTCTCTCACAGCGGAGTCAGCAACCCAATAACGGATCCGCTCTGCCCGGTTGGCCGTAGTTCTCAATGTCAATCCGTTCGAGTCCATGTGGTACTGCCAGGTGAACTCCGGGAGGGGTTGGTTCTGCCGCAACCCCTCCATGAGTGCCGCGATGCCTAACTGGGCACGAGTAATGTCTTCTAGCCCGTGCCCTTCGTTCGGCACGTACACAATAGACGTGGGTCCCTTTAGCTCACTATAGTACAGGTTAAGCGCATCAACGGGCCAATAGGGGTCGTTGGTGCCCTGGATTATCATTTTGGGAACGCTGATTTTGTCTCGATAGGCAAATGGATCGACGATTTCGACTAAGGCTCTGCCTTGGGGGGTGTCCAATTGCGCTTGTAGATCAAATTGGGTATAATCACGAATTTGGGGGCTGTAGGCGCCCCAAACTGCCAGCTGGTGTTCCATCTGTGTTGGCAGATCGAGATTATCATACACGATGGGTGCGATGGCCTGGACACGAGAATCGACTGCGGCTGTCAGCCAGGTTGTCCAACCGCGTTTGCTGGCCCCGCTGACTACAAAGGACAGCTCCTGCCCGTTTGCATACTGCTGCCAAAAAGCGGATACCGCATCCATGGCTTGGACGGCACTCTTCACCATAGGTATGAGCAGGGGCACGGTGCTGTCGCCACTTTCCAAAAACATCATGAAAGTCTGAGCGATGGCAGCGTCCTCTCGAAGCCCCCCAAGAATTGGTTGGTTGGGGACATCATGTAGGATCGCGACGGGGACTTGAAGACGTTGTGCCACCGGAGCGAGGTACTGGATCTCGTCTCGTCCGCTGCCACTGCCAGTGATGAAGAGCAAAGCTGTTTTGGCCGAGGCGCAGTTCTCAGGAAGCAGTATGTTGAGGCGGTGACGCCATGTAGTCTCCTGCCACCTCTGCGAGACTAACTCCAGTTCATACCAGGTGATGTTATCGATAGTCTGACGACTGTGGGCATACCATTCGTACGCATCTTGAGACTGTAAGACATAGTCATGGAGAGCAGTTCGAGCTTCGACAGACCGAACCGTTCCACCGATCAGGACACTGAGAGCAATGATAACATAGACTGCGACGCGCATGCAGAAACCCCCTTTTCGCATTTTCATCCTCAGTATATCGTTCGACTGAAGTTTGCGCAAGGAGACCGATCTTTGAATGAAGGAAGGTTATAATTTGCTGGATATCTACCATGTTGGAGTGGTGCTCCTCGGGCTTTCAATCGGTTTGTTGTCAGGGCTTTTGGGAGTAGGGGGAGGGTTTTTGGTGACTCCCTTGCTGAACGTTATCTTTGGAGTGCCTTATAACATTGCCGTGGGGAGTGGTTTGACTCAGATGGTTGGCACATCACTGTCTGGCGTTGTAGCCCACCGCAAGTTGGGCCATGTGGATGCAAAACTAGGGATCACTTTGATAGCCGGTTCGTTGTCTGGTTCGGTCATAGGCACTTCGCTGATCAACCGTTGGAGGGACGGAGGACAGGTTGATTTCAATATGTCGATTCTGTACATGGCGATGCTTTTATTCATAGGTGTCTCTATGGCACGGGACGTGTTTCGCTCCCAGACTCAATCGTCGCCCAAAACCGCTGGATTGCCTTGGTTGAGTCGTTTCGAATCGATTCGGATACCTCCCATGTTGGCGTTTGACAGCCTCGGCGGCCGGCGGTTGTCCCTGTGGTTTGTCTTGGCTGTGGGTATGGTCTTAGGTGTCCTGTCGGGGTTGATGGGTGTTGGCGGGGGATTCGTCGCCCTTCCGTTTATGATGTATGGGTTGGGGATGAGTACAATCACTGCTGTCGGAACCAGTTTGTTTCTGGTACTCTTTGCGTCCCTCTTTGCCTCCGTAACTCATGTGGTGTCCGGCAATGTGGACTGGCTCCTAGTTGTGCTTATGCTTAGCGGGAGCGTGATCGGCGCCCAAGCAGGTGTTCGTTTGGCCGGGTTGGTCAACGATCGCTTCCTGCGAAGGTTTTTTGTTGGTTTGGTGTTTTTCGCGTTTCTGCTTGTTTTAGGTAAAATTATGGGGATGGCGTTTTCCTAGAAGCACCATTCTTGACGTTTTCAGAGAAATGGAGATAGGATCATGACTGCACCTATACAGTCCCGCTTTGTCCAAGCCGAGCGGGTTTCTCGTCGTACACTCGCCGCAAATCTTCTTCTCTCGGCTGTGAAGCTTGCTGCTGGAATGATGTTTCAGAGCGCTGCCTTGACAGCCGATGCCATTCATTCTGTGTCGGACAGTATATCCACTTTGGGCATTCTTGTGGGTATACGAATCGCCAAACAGCCACCCGACCGTAAGCATCCATATGGACATGGGCGAGCCGAGACAGTTGCCGCGAAGCTTCTCGCTCTCTTGCTGCTTTTTGTGGGAGCCAATATGGCGTATTCCGGTATTCGTTCTTTAATCATCGGTGACTTCTCTGTTCCTGGAACAGCTGCTTTGTTTGTGGCTTTTCTGTCCATCGTGGCTAAAGAGGTTATGTATCGGTATACTGTTAAGACGGCGCGTGCTATCCGCAGCCGGGCTATGCTGGCAGATGCTTGGCACCAGCGTTCGGATGCACTGTCCTCGGCCGCTGCTCTTTGCGGTATCGTTTTGGCCCGCATGGGGTATCCACTTATGGATCCTCTGGTGGCAGTCGTGGTGTCCGTCTTTATCCTGCGGGTTGGGTGGCGCATTTTCCAGGATGTCGTTGATGAACTGATGGATGCTCAGGTCGAGGAGTCAATTCTGGAATCTGTGGCGGACGCAGCCCTTCTAGTGCCCGCAGTTCACGATGTCAAACGCTTGGCTGTACATCGGCACGGATCCGAATACCATGTGGACCTCACGGTTTCGCTGGCTGCTCAGACAGATGTAGCAGAAAGCCACAGTGTAGTTCACGCTGTCGGGGATTCCATCCAGCGGGCGCTCTTGTCGAGCACCCACGTGGATGTTCATGTTGAGCCAGAAGGTCTGCAACGTGATGGAGAGGGCCAGTACAGGTCGGCGGAATTTACTGGATCATCTCGAGATCAAACGGAGTCGTCTGATACACGTAATAGTTGAGCCAGTTGCCAAAAAGCAAGCTGGCGTGGCTGCGCCAGCGCACCAGAGGTGCTTCCGTCGGGTTATCATGTGGGAAATAGTTCTCCGGGAGGTCGATGGGTTTTCCAGCCTGTGTATCCCGTTCGTACTCAGACTGGAGCGTTGTTGGATCGTATTCGGCATGCCCGGTAACGAAGATCTCGCGTTCGTTTCTAGCCATAACGATGTAAACGCCCGCGTTCGCAGATTCCGACAACAACTTTAAGCGGTGATCTCTGTCAATGTCCTCGCGCCGGATTTCTGTATGACGAGAATGGGGTGCAAAGAACAGATCGTCAAATCCTCGCAGGAGCTGGACTTCTCTGTCGTTGATCGTGTGTTGGAATACCCCAAATGTCTTTTTCATCAGTGGGTATTTTGGCACCTGATAGAGGTGGTACAGCCCAGCCTGAGCGCCCCAACAGATAAAGAGTGTGGACGTCACGTGCGCGCGCTGCCAGTCCATGATGCTTGTCAGTTCCTTCCAATAGGCAACATCCTCAAAATCCATCTGCTCAACGGGAGCGCCGGTGATCACCAAACCATCGAATTTGCGTGACCGGATACGCGAAAACGTTGTGTAGAACCGAGCCAAGTGTTCCTGGCTCGTATTCTTCGGTTGGTAGGTCTCGGGGCGCAGGAGGGTTATGTCAACCTGCAGCGGTGTGTTGCTAAGCAGTCGAAGCAGCTGGATCTCGGTAACTTCCTTAGTGGGCATCAGATTTAGGATGGCAATCCGGAGAGGGCGGATATCTTGGGACTCTGCCCTCCCATCACCCATAACGAAAATATTCTCCCGCAGGAGGACGTCTTTGGCAGGCAGATCGTCAGGGATTCTCACGGGCATGGTCACTGCCTCCTTTTCAGTAGTCTGCTTGGCTAACGCCTGGGAAGGCGTTGATTTTCTCAACCTTTGCAGGGGTGAGGTGAACCGGCACTCGTCAAAAACGAGAAAATCAACAACCATCTAGCGCTTGTTTGAGGTCGGCAATGAGGTCGGCGGCCGACTCGATGCCAATGGATAGCCGGATCATCTCTGGTGAAATGCCTGCCTCTTTCTGCGCGCCTGTGTTCAATTGGGCGTGTGTCGTACTGGCTGGGTGGATGACGAGAGACTTGGCATCGGCAACGTTAGCTAAGAGGGAGAACAGCTCAAGACCATTGACGAATCTGCGGCAGGCCGTTTCTCCGCCGCGAAGTCCGAACGTGAAGATTGACCCGGCTCCTTTCGGCAAGTATTTCTGCTGCAGGCTGCGATACGGACTGTCACTAGTGCCTGGATAGCGAATCCATTCCACGGCGGAATGATCCTGCAGAAACTCGACAATCTGTTTTGTGTTCTCGATGTGCCGTTCGACCCGCAGCGATAGGGTTTCTAGACCTTGGAGCAGAAGAAAGGCGTTAAAGGGGCTCAATGCGGCGCCTGTATCCCGAAGCAGCTGGACGCGAGCCTTTACGATGTAAGCGGCTGGTCCGAACGCCTCAACATAGCTTACGCCGTGGTAACTCGGATCCGGCTGTACCAGAGAGGCGAACCGCCTGTTTGTTTGCCAGTCAAAGGTGCCGCCATCAACGATCACTCCGCCAATGCTAGTGCCATGGCCACCGATGAACTTCGTAGCTGAGTGAACGATGATATCGGCGCCGTATTCGAATGGCCTACATAGGTACGGTGTGGCGAATGTGTTGTCGACGATCAGCGGAACCCCTACTTGATGAGCTGCCTCTGCTATGGCTTCTAGATCCACCAAGTTTGCCCCGGGATTCCCGATAGTCTCAACGAAAAACGCTTTGGTCTTCTCGTTGGCGGCGGCAGTGAACGACTCTGGGTCGTCAGGGTTGACTAACCTAGCGGTGATGCCCATGCGCGGCAGGGTAGAAGCAAATAGGTTGTGAGTCCCCCCGTAAAGGGTGTTGGCAGAGACGATCTCATCACCTGCTTCGGCGATGTTTAGGATCGCGTAGGTGATGGCGGCTGACCCAGATGCAACAGCCAGGGCCGCCACACCTCCTTCGAGAGCTGCCATTCGCTGCTCGAAGACATCGGTCGTTGGATTCATGATGCGAGTGTAGATGTTTCCTGTGTCCTTCAAGGCGAAGAGGTCGGCGGCGTGTTCTACGGAATCAAAGACATAGGACGTTGTCTGGTAGATAGGTACGGCTCGTGAACCCGTTGTTGGGTCGGGGGTCTGACCCGCGTGTACCTGCAGTGTCTCGAAACCAAAGTTCTTTCCTTCCATACGATTTTACCTCCTCCGTTTTGCCCATAAAATAGCCCCTCCATGAGAAATGGAGAGGCAGTAGTCCTGTCTCTCTTATCTCTCAGAATCCATGGGATTCTGCAGGAATTGGCACCAAGACATTGTGTTCTCTTCGGTTGCCGGGCTTCATCGGGCCTGTCCCTCAGCCACTCTTGATAAGAGTTAAACCAATCTTTTTTAATTGCTCACTAGTATACTATAAATAATTAGTGGTAGCAAGTTAATTAAT
>SLOG01000194.1 GCA_007132635.1 Limnochordia bacterium | reverse complement strand
TGCCTTTCGACAACAGCATGGTGATAGCCGCCGTGAGTGTGGTCTTCCCATGGTCTACATGACCAATGGTACCGATATTCACGTGGGGTTTTGTGCGTTCAAACTTCTGCTTTGCCATTCTTTACTCTCCTCTCAGAATCGATTCGTCTACCCGACCGCCGTCAGCGCAAAGATCAAGCTCCATACTTCTCACGAATGGCTTCAGCAATCGAGGCCGGAACCTGTTCATAGTGAGAAAAGTGCATTGTGTAGTTTGCGCGCCCTTGCGTTGCCGACCGCAGATCCGTAGCATACCCAAACATCTCTGACAACGGCACATGAGCTTTTATAATCTGCGCGTTTCCGCGAGATTCCATGCCCTGGACTTTACCACGCCTACTGTTTACATCACCCATGACGTCGCCCAAGTAATCCTCAGGAGAAACAACCTCTATTCGCATGATCGGCTCAAGGAGAACAGGATTAGCCCTTTCGACACCCTGGCGGAAACCCATAGAACCGGCCACCTTAAATGCCATCTCCGAGGAATCCACTTCATGGTACGAACCGTCAACCAACCGAACCTTGACATCAACCATCGGGTAGCCTGCCAGCACTCCGTTAAGCATAGCCTCTTTAATGCCATTTTCGACTGCTGGTATATACTCTCGAGGAATCGACCCACCAAAAACCTTGTTCTCAAACTCAAACCCTGTACCAGGTTCCTGCGGCTCCAACTCCAACAGAACATGCCCGTACTGCCCACGCCCACCAGATTGGCGGACAAATCTTCCCTCGGACTTGACTGCCTTCGTGATAGTTTCGCGGTAGGCCACCTGGGGCTTTCCGATGTTAGCAGCCACCTTAAACTCCCGAAGCAGTCGATCCACAATGATTTCGAGATGAAGTTCACCCATACCCGAAATGATTGTCTGACCAGTCTCTTCATCTGTCTTCACGCGGAAGGTAGGATCCTCTTCAGACAGTTTCTGCAGGGCCAGCGTCAGTTTGTCTTGATCAGCTTTGGACTTGGGTTCGACCGCTTGGTTGATCACCGGTTCGGGGAAAACCAACTCCTCTAAAAGAATAGGATGCCCTTCATCGCACAAACTGTCTCCAGTTCCAGTGTCTTTGAAGCCAACAGCAGCCGCTATATCACCCGAAAAAACCTCTGGGACCTCCTCGCGGTGATTAGCGTGCATCTGCAGAATACGTCCTATTCTTTCCTTGCGGCCCTTCGTCACGTTGAAGATATAGGACCCGGCCCTAAGAACCCCCGAATAGACCCGGAAATACGCTAATCGTCCAACATAGGGGTCTGTCGTGATCTTAAACGCCAAGGCCGAAAAAGGAGCATCATCGTTCAGCTCACGCGTTTCCTCTTCCTGCGTGTTCGGGTTTAGTCCCGTCACTGGCGGGAGATCATCAGGTGACGGCAGGTAATTGACAACTGCATCCAACAGCAGCTGCACTCCCTTGTTCTTAAATGATGAACCACACAAAACCGGTGTAAGATTTACATTTAGGCAAGCCCGTCGAAGAGCCTTCCGCAGCTCCTCCGGGGTGATGTTCTCACCCTCCAAATACTTGGTCGTGAGCTCATCATCTGTCTCAGCAACGGCCTCAATCAGGACTTCTCGCGCCTCGCTTACTATATTGGCGTATTCGTCTGGAATGTCGGCCTCGACACTGCGAGTCCCCAGATCGTCTTCAAACACATACGCCTTCTGTTCAATAAGATCAATGATCCCGCGGAACGAATCCTCGATCCCAATCGGCCACTGGACCGCGACCGGATTGGCTCCCAAGCGTTCACGCATCATGTCCAATGCGCGTTGAAAGTCTGCACCTACTCGATCCATTTTGTTTACATAAGCAATCCGCGGAACGCGGTATTTGTCTGCCTGCCGCCAAACAGTTTCGGATTGAGGTTCTACCCCGCCCACCGAGCAGAACACTGCCACCGCACCATCGAGAACGCGAAGCGAACGCTCAACTTCCACTGTAAAGTCCACGTGCCCGGGCGTATCGATAATGTTAATCCGGTGATCTTTCCAAAAACACGTTGTAGCTGCTGATGTAATGGTGATGCCTCTCTCTCGCTCCTGAACCATCCAATCCATGGTTGAGGCGCCATCATGGGTTTCGCCTAGCTTGTGCACTTTCCCGGTGTAAAAGAGGATTCTTTCAGTGGTTGTTGTCTTGCCGGCATCAATGTGAGCCATGATGCCGATGTTGCGAGTCCTCTTAACAGCAAATTGTCTTCCCACTTCACTTACTCCTCCTAGCCGAGTTTAAAACCCATCTATGGCAGAGAAATCAACTACCAGCGATAGTGGGCAAAGGCCTTATTGGCTTCTGCCATTCGATGAGTATCCTCTTTCTTTTTTACCGAGCCGCCTTGGTTTTTGGCGGCATCCAGCAGTTCGCCGGATAGACGCTCAACCATGGTATACTCGCCTCGCGCCCTTGAGTTCTGGACCAACCACCGCAAAGCCAACGCGACCCGGCGTTCGGAACGAACTTCTACAGGGACTTGATATGTGGCTCCACCCACACGACGTGACTTAACCTCCAGCACAGGCATTACGTTCTGCATAGCTTGGTCCAAGGCTTCCAGCGGGTCGCCAGCAGTCTTTTCTCGGATAATCTCAAGCGCATTATACATAATACCTTCGGCCGTGCCTCGTTTTCCGTCAAGCATCAAAGCGTTGATAAAACGAGCCACTAGCTTGCTATTGTGGATCGCGTCCGGAACGATTTCCCTTTTCGGAATGTTTCCTCGTCTTGGCATCAAATTCACCCCTTTACCCAGAAAAAAATCACTTGGTATGTCTACTTTACATTGCTACTTCGGCCGTTTAGTTCCATACTTCGAACGACTCTGGCGTCTATCTGCAACACCGGCCGTATCCAAGGTACCACGGACAACGTGGTAGCGAACACCAGGAATATCCTTGACTCGACCTCCGCGACACAAGACAACACTGTGTTCTTGAAGATTATGGCCTTCTCCCGGAATATACGACGTCACTTCAATGCCGTTGGTCAGACGAACACGCGCCACCTTACGAAGCGCAGAGTTCGGCTTCTTGGGTGTTGCTGTGTACACTCGAGTACACACACCTCGCTTTTGCGGCGATCCCGTCCCGTAAACATTCTGATCACGAAGAGTGTTCTGCATATACCGTAGAGCAGGCGCATCACCCTTTGTCTTTTGGGCTTTGCGGCCCTGCTTTACCAATTGGTTTATGGTTGGCACATTTTTACCCCCTTTCCCTCAGCATTTCACTTGACAATGCCGGCCACAGAGGCTCCGACGTCAATAGAGCAGGCTTTCCCTAACTCTGCCATGGTTTCGACCTCGACTATTTCGACCCCTTGCTCGGCGCACTGCCTTTTAATCGGCAAGATCACATTTGGCTCAGCATCCCTTGCGATATATACGACTCGGGTCTGCCCAGCTTGCAGGGCCTTCATCGTCTGCTTGGCACCTACAACCTTGTGAGCATCTCTCAAGTGCATGGGCATAGCGGTCTCCCCTCTACGAAAAAAGCCAGCATCTCTGCCTCTGCTCATGGGAACGTATCCCGCGGGACAAACCCGCGGGATAGCACACTCACTCATTCTACCATCGTAAATCCCATGATGTCAAGGGTTTCACAAAACCCTTTAGCGCGAAATCAGCTGTTCTTGCTCATCGGCTGTCTCTGTCTCTGAGGAGTCTTCCGCGGCTTGCTTCAATCCAGGCAGACCCGGAGTGTCTTCTAATTCAATGCCTCGGTAGCGAGACATGCCGGTGCCAGCCGGAACAAGTTTACCGATGATAACATTCTCCTTGAGACCGAGCAGCCGATCTACTTTGCCTTTTATGGCTGCTTCCGTCAACACCCGAGTTGTCTCCTGGAATGAGGCGGCAGACAGGAAGCTCTCCGTGGCCAACGACGCTTTGGTAATCCCCAACAAGATCGGTCTCGCTGTAGCAGGTTGTTTGTCACTTCCGTTGGCTGTCAGCCTTGCATTGGATTCATCAAACTCAAACACATCAATTAGGCTGCCGGGAAGCATGAGGGAGTCCCCCGGATCGTCCACCTTTACCTTCCGAAGCATCTGCCGCACGATGACTTCAATGTGTTTGTCGTTGATATACACTCCTTGCGAACGATATACTTCCTGAACCTCTTGAACCAGATAAGCCTGGACACCGCGAATACCCTGGATTGCCAAAATATCGTGGGGGTTCACAGAACCCTCGGTTATTCGGTCCGCCGGTTCAACCTGAGAGCCGTGCCGCAGTCGCAGCCGCGCTCCATACGGAATCGTGTAGGTCTTTTCTTCACCATCATCACTGCGCACGACGGCCTTCCGTGTACCCTTGGTCTCCGAGATCTCCACAGTCCCATGAATCTCGCTGATGATGGCTTGACCCTTGGGCTTGCGAGCCTCAAACAATTCCTCAACTCGCGGGAGACCGGCCGTGATATCATCACCTGCGACACCACCAGTATGGAATGTCCTCATGGTAAGCTGTGTTCCGGGTTCGCCGATGGATTGGGCGGCAACAATACCGACTGCTTCACCCACATCAACGACTCCGTTATTCGCTAGATTACGCCCGTAACAGTGGACGCATACGCCAAATCGGCTGCGGCAGGTGAGTACGGAGCGGATTTTCACACGCTTGATGCCCATCGAATCGACTTGCTTGGCCATGGCATCGTTGATGTACTGGTTAGCTTCCAGCACCAACTCACCCGTTTCCGGGTTAAACACCGGCTCGGCGGTGACTCGCCCGACAATCCGTTCCCACAAGGGCTCAATTACGTCCTCTGCCTGACCGGAAATCGTTTTGATTGCTTCGAGCACAATACCGTCTGTCGTCCCGCAATCGTGTTCGCGCACAATGACGTCTTGTGATACATCAACCAAACGACGAGTCAGGTACCCCGAGTCAGCAGTTCTAAGGGCCGTATCAGCAAGACCCTTGCGGGTGCCGTGGGTTGAGATGAAGTACTCCAACACGGTCAAGCCTTCTCGAAAGTTGGCCTTAATCGGGATCTCGATGGTTTTTCCAGTGGGATCGGCTACCAGGCCACGCATTCCCGCCAACTGGCTGATCTGCGATTCATTGCCTCGCGCTCCAGAAATGGCCATCATATAAATCGGGTTAAACTGAGTGAAATTGGCCAGCATTTCTTGAGTTACGACATCCTTCGTCCGCGTCCAAATTTCGCAGATCCGCTGGTATCGCTCTTCCTCCGTCAGCAGGCCGCGCCGATGCTGCTGCTCGATCTGATCTACCTCAGTCTCAGCTTCAGCAACCCGCATATGCTTACTCTCTGGCACAATAATGTCCCCAACAGAGACCGTGGTGCCAGAACGCGTACCATGCCGGTAGCCCAGTTCTTTTATGCGGTCCAATGTCTCAGCAGATCGAGATGCCCCAACCTTGGCATACAAATCCTCCACCAGCAAACCAAGCTGTTTTTTGTCCAATTCTTTCTCGTAGTATTCCATCTCGTCCGGGAGAACGCTGTTGAAAAAGTACCGCCCAACAGTTGTTTCCAAGCGGGTGCCGTCCTCGCGACGTACAGTGATCCTCGCGTGCAGGCTGACCTCACTGGCGTTGTACGCATGGTCAATCTCCTCGAGGGACCCAAAGTAACGCCCTTCACCTTTCGCTCCGTCCTTTTGGAGAGTCAGATAATAGATCCCGATAACCATATCCTGCGTCGGTGTTACGATCGGCCGACCGCTCGACGGCACAAGGATATTGTTAGTCGACATCATCAGAAGCCTCGCTTCTGCTTGGGCTTCAGCCGATAAGGGAACATGCACAGCCATCTGGTCACCATCGAAGTCGGCATTATACGCCGTACAAACCAGTGGATGGACTTGGAGCGCTCGCCCTTCCACCAAAACGGGCTCAAAAGCTTGGATCCCCAAGCGATGCAGAGTGGGGGCTCGGTTTAGGAGTACCGGATGCTCCCTGATAACATCTTCCACCACATCCCAAACCTCAGGTTTGACTCGCTCAACCATTCGTTTGGCGCTCTTAATGTTATGCGCCATCCCTCTCTCGACCAACTCTTTCATTACGAAAGGCTT